>NZ_DASYZI010000032.1:0-13389 GCF_035946395.1 Actinocrinis sp. | reverse complement strand
GACGCGCCCGTGCTCGGCGACGAGGCCGAAGCGGCGCTCCAGGATGCGCACATGGCCTACCTCGCGCAGTTGCATGCCGACGGCCACCTCGTAGCGGCCGGCCCACTGCTCGGCGCGGCGGACGAGCCGTTGCGCGGGCTGTTTCTGCTGCGCGCCGATCCGGAGCGAGCGCGTGAACTGAAGGAAGCTGATCCGGCGGTACGCGCGGGGCGTTACCGCATCAAGATCCTGCCGTGGATGGTCCCGGCCGGCGCGATGAGCTTCTCTCCGGCTCACTTCCCCAGGTCGATGGCCGAGGTGTCCGCGCACTGAGGTATCCGCAGACTGACACCCCTCCCACTGGCACTCTCCCGGCGCAAAGGTTCGCTCCATCGTGATTGCGGGCCGCCCATTTTCATGCGGTGACGCCTACAGGCGCTTATACTTGACAGCGCACTGTGATGGGGGAGGTGTGGGGGATGTCCGTCGCGGACGGGACAACGCAGCCCGACGCTTTGACGCTGGTCGCGCTCGGGCTGTTCTTCAGCATTTTCGTAATCCTCTCGCTGCCCAACGCCGTGCGGCGGCTTCAGGCGTTGCGACAGGCCGAAGCGGCCACCGGCTGGCCAGAGCGGGGGAGGCGGGCCAGGGCCGTCAACACACTGATCGCCAGCGTGATCTTCGCGGTTGCGGGCCCGATCCTGCTGGTGGTGGGGATCGTGCAGGCGGCTCGTCACGGGCTGGCGTTGCCACACGCGCACCTCTTCGCCCGCGCGTGGCAGCCGAACGCCTTCAGCGCGGTGTTCTTCGGTGTGTTCTTCCCCATCGCGTTGATCGTGCAGGAGCGACGCGGCGGGGTTCTGCGCGCAGCCTGGCGCGGTGGGCCGCGGGCGAGGTTTTGGCTGATGGTGTCGGGCATCGGGTTCGTCTGCTTCGTCGCGGGCGCGGCGACAGGCTATCCGTTCCTCCTGGTCATCGGCGCGGTGATGGGCACCGGGGGGCAGTTGCTGCTCGGGCTGGACCATTTCCGACGGACCGCCACGGTCAGGCTCCGCAAAACAGTGTTGGCCCGTTACGTGCTCGCCATGCTCGCCGCAGCCACGATGCTGCTGCTGGCTTTCGAAAACCTCTCGTCGAGCGGGAACACTGTCACGCCCAGAACCCCCGCACTCGCCCTGTTGAAAGTCGGCGACTGTCTCCAGGACCCGGCGGCTTCGAACACGACATCGTTGACTTCGATCCCGTGCACTCGGCCGCACACCGCACAGGTCTATGCGTTCACGACCGCCCTGGCTTCCATGACTACAGGCTGCGATAAGGGACTGTTCGACGAGACTGCCTTACCACCCAACACGTCCTATGAGACTGTCACGTACGGCGAAGCCAGCCCCGGTGACATGCTCTGCCTGATCATCACTCCGGCGATCACCTGGTCGTTAGTACACCAATAACGCACGTAACTGCCCAACTACTGACTATTGACGACATGGTCGCTCACCTTCATACTCCATCGATACTACCGTAAACGTTTCCGGTGATCGGCGCTCCCGGGACTACCCACGTATCGAAGGAAGGCGTGGACATGCTCTCGCGTAGAAAGTTCCTGGGCGCCGGTGCGGCGACGCTCGCCGTCCCCAGCGCCATCGGCGCGGTGATCACGACCGGCGGCCGTGCGTCCGCCACGGCGGCGACCCTGAGCGTCGATCTACAGAACAACACCGGCTCGAACACCGTGTACGCCTACGTCACCGGGCAGGCCATCGACAACGGCAATGCCCTCTTCCTGCTCCAGGCCGACGGTCAGACTCCTTACTATCCGTCATCGCCCTCGTCCACCGGCACTCCGCTTGCCGCCAACTGCTCGATCGCGCTGAACGCGTCGGGCGCGGGTGCGCGCCGGATCACCATTCCGCACGTGGCGGGAGGGCGGATCTGGTTCTCGATCGGCGCCCCGCTCACGTTTCTGCTCAACCCGGGTCCGGGTCTCGTCGAGCCGTCGGTGACGAACCCGTCCGACCCGAGCATCAACGTGCTCTGGGACTTCTGTGAGTTCACCTACGACAACTCGCAGCTCTACGCGAACATCAGCGCCGTCGACTTCTTCTCCATCCCCGTCGCGCTGAGCCTGGTGACCGGTTCGGGCGCGACCCAGACGGTCAGGGGACTGCCGGCGGGCGCGCTGGACACCGTCTGCGCCGCGCTCAACGCGCAGAGCACCGCGGACGGCCAGGGCTGGAACCAACTCGTCGTCAGCTCGGGCGGGCAGTATCTGCGGGCGCTGAGCCCGACGAACGGGATCGTGCGTACCCCGTCGTTGTTCTCAGGCTATTTCAACGGATACCTCAGCCAGGTGTGGCAGAAGTACTCGACCACGCCCCTGACGGTGGACACGCAGGCGTCCTGGGGCTCGGTGCAGGGAACGGTCAGCGGCGGGCTGCTCACCTTCCCGGGTGTCGGCTCGTTCGCCCAGCCGTCCAGCGCCGACATCTTCAGCTGCAACTCGGGGCCCTTCAACGTGTCCGGCGCCGAGATGGGCGCGCTGACCGCCCGGATCAGCGCCGCGCTCAATCGCAGTACCCTGCTGTCCGACCCGAACCAGCCCGACGGCGAGAACCCGGCGAACTACTACGCGGTCTCGCCGACGAACCATTACGCCCGCATCATCCACGCGACCAGCCAGGATGGACGCGGCTACGCGTTCCCCTACGACGACGTCACGCCGAGCGGCGGCACCGACCAGTCGGGCTTCGTCGCCGACGGGAATCCCGGCGTGCTGACCGTCACGCTCAGCCCCGTGCACGGCGGCTCGACGCCCCCACCACCGTCGACCGTGAGCGCCTACTCGACCATCGCTGCCTCCTCCTACAGCAGCCACAACGGTACGCAGACCGAGACGACCACCGATACCGGCGGTGGCCTCGATGTGGGCTACATCCACAACGGCTGCTGGCTCGGCTACTCGGGTGTCGACTTCGGCAGCGGCGGCGCGACCCAGTTCGTGGCGCGCGTCGCCTCGGGCGCGGCCGCCGGAATCAGCGGCCTGGTGCAGGTGGCCCTGGACTCGCCCACCGCCGCGCCGGTCGGCAGCTTCGCCGTGGGCAACACCGGAGGCTGGCAGACCTGGGTCACGATTCCCGCCAACATCAGCCGCGTCACCGGCGTGCACACCGTCTACCTGACGTTCGCCAGCGGCCAGCCCGCGGACTTCGTCAACGTGCACTGGTTCACGTTCGGCCCGTGACGGGAATCCTCAGCGCCCGGGTAGAGGTGCCCGAGCCGACCGATCGAGCTCGGGACCGAAGTCAGGCCCAGTCCCGAAAGGTCGAGGTAGTACGTGTCGAAGTCGAATCGAAGAACGAGAGTGGGCTGGTTCTCGTACCTGTACCGTGACGCCCGGATGCGGCGTGACGCGCGCAGGCGACTCAGCATGTACGTACTTCACTCCTCGAAACATCACCTGCCTTCACTGAATGTACTTGTAAGAGCATGAAGTCAAGGCCGCGCCGCGACTCGCCGACCGGAGCCGGGGCATGGTAGATGCTTGAGAGGGCGCTCACCGGGAATCGTCAGCCCAGAACGCGAGTCTTGGCCCTGGCCGCGTGAAGGGGATCGCGATGCCGTCACCTGCTGCGCAGCCGGTTGATCGGTCGTTCCTGGTCGCGGCCGCGAGCTCGGACGGCTGCGTGGATCTGTGGAATCCGCTCTCCGGGCGCCCGGTCGGTGAGCCGTTGACCGGGCACGATGGCCCGGTCCTGGCGGTCGCGTTCACCGCGGACGGACGGCTGCTGGCCTCCGGTGGGAACGACGGCACCGTGCGCCTGTGGGACCCGGTCGCCGCGTGCTCGGTCGGCGTTGCGTTGACCGGGCACCGCGACGCGGTCGAGGCTGTGGCGTTCAGTCCGGACGGCAGGGCGCTGGCCTCCGGTTCCCAGGACGGCACCCTGCGGCTTTGGGACCCGGCAACCGGCCGGCCGATCGGCACACCGCTGCGGCACCGGGCAAAAGTCCGCGCCGTGGCCGTCAGCGCCGACGGTCGGCTGCTGGCTTCCGGAGCGGCCGATGGAAGGGTCAGGTTGTGGCGCCTGCCGACGCGGCGCCGGATGGGCCGTCCGCTGGCGGCACACCGCGGCTCCGTGCTCGGCGTGGCGCTCAGCGGGGACGGACGACTCTTGGCCACGGCCGGTTACGACGGACGAGTCCTGCTGGGCGAGGTCGCTGCCCGCCGCCCGGTCTGGCGCCTGACGGCCAGTCACGAGGACGTGGTGTGGGCGCTGGCGTTCAGCCCGGACGGGAGCGTACTGGCCTCGGGAAGCGCTGACTGGCGCGTCGGCCTGTGGGACACCGCCACCGGCGCCGCGATCCCCGGCCCGCCGGAGGGCGGTACGACGGTCCGCGCCGTCGCGTTCAGCGCTGATGGCCGGCTTCTGGCGATCGCGGCTCGAAATGGCTGGATAAAGCTGTGGGACATGGTCTCCGGCCGCTACGTCGGTGATCCGTTGTACCGGCCGAGCCAGCATCCCGGCCGGTACTCATACAGCCTGTGGGGCATTGCGGTGACCGGTGCGGTCGGTGCGGCATCACTGCCGCCGCCCGGCCCGATCTACACCGAACCAGGCCCCCACCCGATTCCCGCACCCGATCCCGAGCCGCCACGCGCCGCAGGTTGAGACAGAAGTTCCGGCTTCGGCGCACGTTCGGCACGTGGTTTATGGAACGTCGTCACGTCGTCACGTCGTCACCTGGTCACGCGGTCTCGCGTACTCGCAGTTCGAACGGTGCGGTGATGTCCTGCGCCATGGGCTTGCCCGCGCGGGCCTGGGCGCCGAACGCCAGGTCGACGGCGGTATCCGCTATCGCCTTCTTGTCCGGGGCGATCGTGGTCAGGGCGGGGACGCCGTAGGCGCCCTCCCGGATGTCGTCGAAGCCGATCACTGCCAGTTCGCGCGGGACTTCCAGGCCGCGGACGCCGGCGGTGCGCAGGGCGCCCATGGCGAGTAGGTCGTTGAAGCAGAACACCGCGTCGGGTGGCTCGTGCAGGTTGAGAAGCTGGTTCATCGCGGCGGCGCCTTCGGCGCGGCTGTAGTCGGCGGCCTGGACCACCAGCGCGGGGTCGACGGGGAGGCTGGCTTTGCGCATGGCCTCGCGGTAGCCGGTCATTCGGAGCGATGCGGTGCCGGCGTCTTGGCCGGGCTGGTCGCCGATCGCGGCGATACGTCTTCTGCCTAGGCTGATCAGGTGCTCGACTGCGGTGCGCGCGGCGGCCACGTTGTCGACCGCCACGTGGTCGATGGCCGGACGGCCTGCCCGTCCGGCGGCCGGTCTCTCGCCGAGCAGGACCAGGGGAGTGTCGCGGGCGGCGCGGCGCAGGTCGTCGGGGCCGACGGCGAGCGGGCTGAGGATCGCCGCGTCGATCCGCTGGCTGCGGGCCGAGGTGACCACGGCCAACTCGCGGTCGCGGATGCCGTGGGTCTGCTCGATGAGCACGGTCCAGTCGTGCCGGTCGGCGGCGGTGATCACCAGGCTGGCGAGCTCGGCGAAGTACGGGTTGTCCAGCTCCGGGACGGCCAGCGCTATGAAGCCGGTGCGGCCCTTGCGCAGGTTGCGGGCGCCGAGGTTGGGGCGGTAGCCGGTCGTGGCGATGGCGACCTGTACTCGCTCGCGGGTCTCGGCGCGGACGAACTCGTAGCCGTTGACCACGTTCGAGACCGTCTTGATCGACACGCCGGCCAGTTCGGCGACGTCCTTCAGCGTTGCGGCCACAGGTGCCGCCCCCCTTTTCCGACAGGTCAGTTGAGGAACCGAGCATAGCCCCTTTACAACGTTGTTTCCAACGATGTACAAAGACACTTCACAACGATGTAACGCGCTGACGAGCGCGAGACGTCTCCGGCGGACGCCACCCTCAGACTCCTTACGGAAGGCGCTCATGAAAACATACGCAAAGGCCGATAGGCTCGGCGCCGTGGCGCTGGCCGCCGGGCTCGCCCTCGCCCTGGCCGGATGCGGCGGCTCCGGGTCCTCGGGCTCGGGCGGCGGCCCGGTGCACCTGACGCTGTGGACCGGGTTCACCGGCCCCGACCGGCCCGCCTACGAGGCGCTGATAGCGCAGTTCAACGCTTCGCACAAGGACGTCCAGGTCTCGATGGACGTCCAGCCCTGGGACACCATCGGCCAGAAGCTCCCGGTCGCTTGGGCCACCGGGCAGGGCCCCGACCTGGCCACGCCGAACTTCGACCCGGGCGTGGTGCAGACCTACGTCAAGGCCGGCTCGGCGCTGCCGCTGGACGGCAAGATCGACGCCTCCGCGTTCCCGCCCGCGGTCACCAAGGCGTTCACGGTCGACGGCTCGCTGTACGCGGCTCCGGCGAACCTGGCCACCCTGGTTCTGTACTACAACAAGACGATGTTCACAGCCGCGGGCATCACGCAGGCGCCCAAGACCCAGGACGACTTCGTCGCCGACGCGAAGAAGCTCACCCTCGGCGGCGCCGACCCGACGCAGTTCGGCATCTCGCTGGCCGACCACTCGACGATCCAGATGTGGCCGATCCTTCAATGGATGAACAGCGGCGACATCGTCGGCTCGGACGGTTGCGCGACCATCGACTCCGCCGCGAGCGTCGGCGCGCTGAAGACCTGGGCCGGCCTGGTCGCGAACGACCACGTGAGCCCGGTCGGCCAGACCGGCGCCGACGCGGACACCCTGTTCGCGTCGAAGAAGGCGGCGATGGAGCTCAACGGCCCGTGGGCGGCCGACGGCTTCCGCAAGGCGGGGATCGACCTGGGCATCGCCCCGGTCCCGGTGGGCCCGGCCGGGCCGGTCACGCTCGCCTCGACGGTGCCGCTCATGGTCGCCAAGGGCGGCAAGCACCAGGCGCAGGCGTTGGAGTTCATCAACTACTGGACGTCGAAGGACGCGCAGGCCGCGTTCTCCAAGGCGTCCGGCTTCCCGCCCTCGCGCACCGACGTGACCGTCGCCGATCCGAGTGTCGCGGTCTTCGCCCAGGCGCTGCCGTACGCGCGACTGTACCTGTCGGGCATCGCGCAGTCCAGCCAGATCGACAGCGACGTCTACACCCAGCTGATCGGCAAGATCACCCGAGGCGCCAACGTACAGTCGTCGGCGAACGACGCCGCGAAGGCGATCGACGGCATCACCGGCTGCAAGCAGTAGACGGGCCGCGAACCAGCGGTCCCGTGAACCGCCCGGTCCCGGCCTTCCAACAGGGGACGGCTGGTCGGGACCGGGCTTCGGCCCCGCAGGCAGCCCGTGTGGCGCGACTACCTACATGCAGGAGGATCCGATGGCCCTTTCGAGCGACGCCCGGGACGGCGCGGTGCCCCGGCGTCCGAAACCGCCGCCCCGGCGGCGGATCCTTCGGCTCAATTCCGCCTATCTGTTCATCGCCCCGGCGGTGCTGCTCGCCGCGGTCTTCATCATCGAGCCGATCATCCAGTCCGGCTGGATGAGCCTGCACGACTGGAACATCCTCGACACCACGCACCAGTGGGTCGGCTTCGCCAACTACACCGAACTGTGGCACGACGACCGCTTCTGGAACGCGCTGCGGGTGACCGTCGGCTATACGGTGTTTGTGGTGATCGGACAGGTGGGCATCGGCCTGGCGATCGCGACCTGGCTGCGCCGCACGACCTGGTACACCATGCTGCTGCGCTCGGCGTTCTACTTCCCGGCGATCGCGTCGCTGGCCGTCACCGGCATCGTCTGGAAGTTCCTGCTGGACCCGCAGGTGGGACTGGTCGACGGCTGGCTGTCCAAGATCGGCGTCAGCCCGCAGGACTGGCTCCAGAACACCGCCCTCGCGTTCCCGTCCCTGGTCGCCGTGGGGATCTGGAAGAACTTCGGCTTCTCGATGATCGTGCTCGTCGCCGCGCTGCAAGGCGTGCCCGCGACGCTTCAGGAGGCCGCACGCCTGGACGGCGCGAACGCCTGGCAGCGCTTCCGGTACGTCACGGTGCCCGCCATCCGCCCGGCCCTGCTGTTCACCACCGTGATCGGGACCGTCAACGGGCTCCAGCTGTTCGACATCTCCTACGTGATGACCGCCGGCGGTCCGCTGCACCACACCGAATCGATCGTCATGTACCTGTACCAGCGGGGATTCCTGGAGTTCCGGCTCGGCTACGCGAGTGCCATCGCGTGGGTGCTGTTCCTGCTGATCTTGGCGGTCTCCGTACTGCAACTGAGGATCGGGGGTGACGGCAGTGACGACTAGCACTGTGATGACCGACTCGGTGCGTGCGCCCGAAACCGTGCCTGCGCCGCCGAAATGGGTAAGGCCGGTGATGACCGGCTTAGGCAAGGCGGGCCGCGTGGCGGCGTGGGCGGTGCTCGTGCTCGCGGCGCTGGCGACGATCGTGCCGTTCCTCTGGATGCTCGGCGTCGCGTTCCGCACTCCGGCCGACCTCTACGCAGACCCGTCGCGCATCGCGCCGCATGTGTGGACCCTCGACGGATTCCGCGCTGTGCTCACGCAGCTGCCGTTCGTCCGGCTCGCGGTGAACAGCTTCGTCTTCGCCGGGGGCACAACGCTGTTGCTGCTGACCGTCGACTCGCTGTGCGCGTTCGCGTTGGCCCGGTTGAGCTTCCGCGGCAGGAACGCGGTGTTCCTGCTGGTGCTGACCACGCTGATGGTGCCGTTCCAGATCGTGCTGATCCCGCTGTTCCTCACCGTGTTCCACCTGGGCTGGCTCGACACCTTCAAGGGGCTGATCATCCCCAGGTCGGTCAGCGCCCTCGGCATCTTCATGCTGCGCCAGTTCTTCCGGACCATCCCGCGCGAGCTGGACGAGGCGGCCCGCATCGACGGCGCCGGGCCGTTCCGCATCTACCGGCAGATCATCCTGCCGCTGTCCGGGCCGGCGCTGGCGACGCTGTTCGTGATCCAGTTCATGGCGCTGTGGAACGACTTCCTATGGCCGCTGGTGATCACCAGCTCCGACGACATGCGGACCCTGCCGGCCGCCCTCACCCTGTTCTCCAGCCAGTCCGGCATCGACCACGCCGCCCTGATGGCCGGTGCGTCGATCTCGCTGGCCCCGTTGGCGATCGCGTTCCTGCTGGCCCAGCGGTTCTTCACCGAGGGCATCGCGACCACCGGCATCAAGTAGCGACCAGCGGCGCAAGACCAGCGACCACGACCACCGACACCGAGTGCACCACTCGTACCACCCGCACCATCTCTTCCGCGCGACACCGAAGGAATCCACCGTGCTGACCGTTCGTGCCACTCTCGACCCGGCGTTCCGCATCGCCCCGATCGACCCCCGCCTGTTCGGCTCCTTCGTCGAGCACATGGGCCGCTGCGTCTACGGCGGCATCTACGAACCAGGCCACGACGACGCCGACGCGGACGGATTCCGGCTGGACGTGCTGAAGCTGGTGCGCGACCTCGGCGTCAGCGTCGTGCGTTACCCCGGCGGCAACTTCGTCTCCGGCTACCGCTGGGAGGACGGGGTCGGCCCGGTCGCGGACCGGCCGCGGCGGCTGGATCTGGCCTGGCGTTCGGTGGAGACCAACGCGTTCGGGCTCAACGAGTTCATGGCCTGGACCAAGCGCGCCGGAGTCGAGCCGATGCTCGCGGTGAACCTGGGCACGCGCGGGATCCAGGAGGCGTGCGACCTGCTGGAGTACGCCAACCACTCCGGCGGCACGCACCTGTCGGACCTGCGCCGCTCGCACGGCGCCGAGCAGCCGCACGGGGTGCGGCTGTGGTGCCTCGGCAACGAGATGGACGGGCCGTGGCAGATCGGCCACACCACCGCCGAGGACTACGGACGTCGCGCCGCCGAGACCGCAAAGGCGATGCGACAGGTCGACCCGGACATCGAGCTGGTGGTGTGCGGAAGCTCGAATGTGAACATGCCCACCTTCGGGTCCTGGGAAGCGACGGTCCTGGAGCACGCCTTCGACCACGTCGACTACCTCTCGCTGCACGCTTACTACGAGCAGCACGGCGAGGACCGGGCCAGCTTCCTGGCCGCGGCCGTCGGCATGGACCGCTTCATCGAGGGCGTCGTGGCCACCGCCGACCACGTCGCGGCGAAGAAGAAGTCCCGCAAGCGGCTCAAGCTGTCCTTCGACGAGTGGAACCTGTGGCAGGAGAGCCGGTTCGCCGGCCAGACGAACCTCTCCTGGGCGCAGGCCCCGCGCCTGATCGAGGACACGTACACGACCGAGGACGCGGTCGTCTTCGGCAACCTGATGATGACGCTGCTGCGGCACGCCGACCGGATCGCGATCGCCTGCCTGGCGCAGCTGGTCAACGTGATCGGGCCGATCCGCACCGAACCGGACCGCCCCGCGTGGGCGCAGACCATCTTCCACCCCTTCGCCCTGACCGCCGCGCACGCCCGCGGCGAGGTGCTGCGGGTCGAGCCGGCCGTCGAGCGCCACGACACTGCCGAGCACGGCGACGTCCCGCTGGCCGACGTCGTGGCCACGTACGACGAGGCGTCCGGCGCGATCGCGGTGTTCGCGGTCAACCGGCACCCGGACCGTGCCGCGCGCCTTGCGCTGGATGTGCGCGGCTTCGGCGAACTGCGCGTCGCCGAGCAGCTGTGCCTCGGCGGCGGCGACCCGGGCGAGCTTCAGGCCACGAACACCGCCGACGACCCGCAGCGCGTCACGCCGCGAGTGGTCTCCGGTGCCGAGCTCGCCAACGGCCGCGTCACCGCGCGGCTTGCCCCCGTGTCGTGGAACCTGCTCCGGCTCGTGCCAGGAGCCTGATCGCCCGAGCGTCCCCTTGTCGAAGGACCCAATGTCGTCGTTATCAGGCTGCTGCGTAGCGGACTTCTGGCTCGCCGGGCGGCTCCGCCGTCGGGGACTTCAGCCGCTCCATGGAGTTCGGCGACGAAGGCGGCGGCGCGAAGGTCATCCCGGCGACAGCAGCGGAAACCGGGTCGGTGGCGCGGTGACCCTGCCCGAGACGCTGAGCGTCCAGGTCGGCCCGTGGTGATCCACGGTCGCCTGTTCGCTTCTCGGTCAATGGCAGCGTGGTGTACGAGCTCGACGCCCGGCTCGACGTGCCCCTGGTGCCGTTCTGCGTGTTCTCACCTGTTCCTGCGCGCTGCCGTGTGTTCCTGTATGCCGTGTCTCACAGTGCTGTCTCAGAGTGCCGCGAGCGCAGCCTTGGCACCTAGTACGGCAGCCTCGGTTCGTGATCTGACGTGTGCTCATGTCGGCACTCTTCGGCCGGTTTGGCGGCACAGATTAGTCGTGGGCTGCCGAGCATGGCACACCGGATGAGCAATACCGGGGTGGACCCGGAGAATGAGCAGGTGCGCGCGGCTGTCGGGTTGGTTCAGATCCCGCCGCCAATCAGGTTGTCCTGACTCCATTGGGTCGAACTGGATTCCCAGAAGTTGAACGCCGCCTGTGCGGAATGGCTGAGATAGATGAGCTCTACCGTGTTGCCTGCACTGGTGAAGGCGTGTGGTGCAGCGGCTGGTGAGCCGGGCAGCCGGCCCCAGGCCGACCAGCCGGCCGCGCCGTTGGGCGACAGCTGCCAGGCATGCGCGAGAGTTCCATCGCTTAACCGTGCGAACACCTCCACGTGCCCGTCAGGCCACTCGATCGCCGTCATCGACCCCGAAATTGTTGCTCCGAGCGTGGTCGGCCCACCGTTGCCAACCGGTACACCCCAGCTCCATGTGTCCGCCCCGGTGCGCCAAACGTGATCGGCGCTGCCGGATGATGTGGTGACGAAGACCTCGGTCGAGTCGTTGAGGTTGTTCACTGGCGCCGGGTCCGCAACCAGCTGACCGGAACTGCCGTGAACCGTGGACCAGCCCAGCCATTCGCCGCCGCCGGGCAGCTGATCGATGGCTAGAGTGCCGGAACTGGTGATGGCGAACACGTCTAGGCGGCCGTCGGAGTCGGTAAACGGCACCGGGTTGCCAGCGATGTCGCCGTGCAGATTCGTCCAGTTGGTCCAGCCCTTGGTGCCGTTCGGGTCTTGTTGCTCGGTAGCGATCACGTTCCCGTTGGATAGCCGTACTACCATCGCAACCTCGCCGCCGGGGGCCAGTGTGACGCCCGGGTCGCCGACGGGCGTGCCAGGCAGTGGGCCGCCGGTGACTGCGTTGTCCCAAAGCCAGCCGCCTGACGTCTTGTCCTGCCAGCCGTCCACGACCTGCCCTGTGCTGTCCCGTGCCAGTACTTCCAGGTGTCCATCCGCGTCTGCCACGGCGGCCGGGGCGCTGTCGATGTCGGATGGAGAGCCAGGCACTGCAGTGAAGGCGGTCCAGCCGCTGCTGAAGACCGAGGTCTGCTGTGCGTAGACGATCGTGCCAGCCGAGGAGAGCGTGAAGGCGTACGCGTCGCAGTTCGCGGCCACAGCCACCGACATTCGGGCGCCAGGCGCGCTTGCCGCGCCTTGTGTCGGGGAGGGCATCGGACGGCCAGTAGGCGCAGGGCCTTGTGAGGGAGCGTAGCCGGAGGCGACACTCGGTCGGCAAGTAGGGGGGACATTTCCGGGTGTTGTCGAGCCGTTGCTGATGAGCTTGGCCGGTAGATTGAACACAATCAGCGCCAACACAGCC
This sequence comes from Actinocrinis sp., assembly GCF_035946395.1. Taxonomy (NCBI): domain Bacteria; kingdom Bacillati; phylum Actinomycetota; class Actinomycetes; order Catenulisporales; family Actinospicaceae; genus Actinocrinis; species Actinocrinis sp. The sequence goes on along the minus strand of NZ_DASYZI010000032.1, from coordinate 846 downwards.
ACAGGGATGATCAAAGCGACCAACAGCAACCGACCGCGTCCCGTCAAGACTTGGGGTTGACCCACCTGCACGGCCGCCACCACCACCGCGATCAACCACAACGACCCCAGCAGAAGCCAGACAAGCCAGGAATGCCGATTCCACCAAGGGTCGACCAGATTGCCGGCGACGTTGGTCAGCACGCCTAGTGGAGCATCCACCACCGCCGTTGCGATTCCGACAAGCACTGCTGTGCGCGCTGGCCCCGGCGCATTGCTCTCCGCACCCATCGCTTACACCCCCGCCGTTCCTGTCACCGTGCCAGTTCAGAATCTCGGCAAGCCTCATGCAGACCAATGTGCAGGCACATGAAATAGAGCGAGAAAGCCGGGAAGGCTATCCATGGCCATCGATCCGCGGACCAGTCGACGGCCATGTTCTGGTCGACTCCCTGATCGCACCAGCCAACCCGATCGCTGCCCACAGCCTCCCGGGCGACCAACAGTGAATCAGACCTCTGCAGTAGAGCTTCCATCATCCGATCAGTGGCAAACTAGGTAAAAAGCCCCTGTAAGCGCAACCATCGGGCACACACCGAAGGATCACGCAGCGGCCGCCTTACATGCCCGGCCATCTTGTCCAGACACCACGACAGCACACGTCAGATCACGAACTGAGGCTGCCGTACTAGCCGGTTCAGTAATTGCGCCAGGGGCGGGGACGCATGGAGGCGCTCGGGGCGTTGCTGAAGCGTGTTAATAAGTGGTCTTGTGGAGATTATTGAGACTGGTGAGAACGAGGTAGATCTCGCGCACGAGATAGCATTGCAGGCGCCCGATGGTCACACCTTTGGACAAGTGTTCTATG
>NZ_DASYZI010000031.1:0-3763 GCF_035946395.1 Actinocrinis sp. | reverse complement strand
ATGAACGAAACGGGCGCCCGGCGGTTCCTTGCGGAAGTCGTCCGGACGCCCGTCAGCGTTCGTTCGCAGTCGGCTGATCAGATGATCAGCCGCTCCCGGCAGCTCAGCTCTGTCCGCCGGCCAGCTTCTCGCGCAGCGCGGCCAGGGCCTCGTCGGTGGCCAGGGCGCCGGAGTTCTCGGCGGGGGCCGAGGAGTAGCTGGACGGGGCCGCCTCGCCCGGAGCCGCAGCGGCGCCGCCACCGGCCGCGGCGGCCTCGGCGTCGGCCTTGCGGGCCTCGGAGATCTGCCGCTGGTGCTGCTCGAAGCGGGTCTGCGCCTCGGCGTACTGGCGCTCCCACTCCTCGCGCTGGGCGTCGAAGCCTTCGAGCCACTCGCCGGTCTCCGAGTCGAAGCCCTCGGGGTAGACGTAGTTGCCCTCGGCGTCGTAGGACGCGGTCATGCCGTAGAGCGTCGGGTCGAACTGGTCCACGCTCGCGTCGCCGGTCAGACCCTCGTTGGCCTGCTTGAGCGAGAGGGAGATGCGGCGGCGGTCCAGGTCGATGTCGATGACCTTGACGAAGATCTCGTCGCCGACCTGCACGACCTGCTCGGGGATCTCCACGTGCCGCTCGGCCAGCTCGGAGATGTGCACCAGGCCCTCGATGCCCTCGTCCACCCGGACGAACGCGCCGAACGGCACCAGCTTGGTGACCTTGCCCGGCACGACCTGCCCGATCTGGTGGGTGCGGGCGAACTGCTGCCAGGGGTCCTCCTGCGTCGCCTTCAGCGACAGCGAGACCCGCTCGCGGTCCATGTCCACGTCGAGCACCTCGACGGTGACCTCCTGGCCGACCTCGACCACCTCGGAGGGGTGGTCGATGTGCTTCCAGGACAGCTCCGAGACGTGCACCAGGCCGTCCACGCCACCGAGGTCGACGAAGGCGCCGAAGTTGACGATCGAGGAGACCACACCCGAGCGGACCTGACCCTTGAGCAGCGTGGTGAGGAACGTCTGGCGCACCTCGGACTGGGTCTGCTCCAGCCAGGCGCGGCGGGAGAGCACCACGTTGTTGCGGTTCTTGTCCAGCTCGATGATCTTGGCTTCGAGCTCCTTGCCGACGTACGGCTGGAGGTCGCGCACCCGGCGCATCTCGACCAGCGAGGCGGGCAGGAAGCCGCGCAGCCCGATGTCGATGATCAGGCCGCCCTTGACCACCTCGATCACCGTGCCGGTGACGATCCCGTCCTCTTCCTTGATCTTCTCGATCGTGCCCCACGCCCGCTCGTACTGCGCGCGCTTCTTGGACAGGATCAGCCGGCCCTCCTTATCCTCCTTCTGGAGGACCAGGGCCTCGACGTGGTCGCCCACCGCGACCACCTCGTGCGGATCCACGTCGTGCTTGATCGACAGTTCGCGCGACGGGATGACGCCCTCGGTCTTGTAGCCGATGTCGAGCAGGACCTCGTCCCGGTCAACCTTCACGATGGTTCCGTCGACGATGTCGCCATCGTTGAAGTACTTGATGGTCTCGTCGATGGCGGCGAGGAATTCCTCCTCCGAACCGATGTCGTTGATCGCGACCTGCGGGGTTCGGATGGTCTCGGTGCTGCTCGTCATGGGAGAAAGGGCTCCGGGTACGGAATATGTGGTCGGATGACACACGCGGCGGAGCCTGACTCGGGAACTGAAGCGGTTCGAAAGTCGGTGCGGCCCCCTCGGTCCGAAGCCACACGGGTCCGCAGCGCAAAAGCCAGAATACGGGCCGCACGCTTCCATGGTCAATCGCGCCGACCGCGATCACACCGAACCGTGACGTGGATAGCGGGGCGCGTGGTGGACGCCCGGCGGACCATCGCAAGATAGCGTGTCGGGGCCTTGTTACGGAAGTACGCTTACCGATTCGCAGCGGCCCGGGGGCCTGGTGACCGGTGCGAAACTTGGGGCATGAGCGAAGATCCGACCGCTTTGGTGACACGGCGTCAGGCGGGAAACGCGGAGACCGTACGGGCGAACCGGGACTGGTGGGACGGCGCGGCCGCCTGGTACCAGGCGGAGCACGGCGAGTTCCTCGGCGACACCCGCTTCCTGTGGTGCCCCGAAGGCGTCTACGAGGACGAAGCGCGGCTGCTCGGCCCGGTGGCCGGGCGGCGGGTGCTGGAGGTCGGCTGCGGCGCCGCGCAGTGCTCGCGCTGGCTGGCGATGCAGGAGGCGCACGTCGTGGGATTCGACCTGTCGGCGCGGCAGCTGGCGCACGCCAGGCGGATCGACGATGGGCTCGGCAACGCGCCGCTGCAACTCGTGCAGGCGGACGCGACGGTGCTGCCGTTCGCCGACGACGCTTTCGACCTCGCTTGTTCGGCGTTCGGCGCGGTGCCGTTCGTGGCGGATTCGGCGGCAGTGATGCGTGAGGTCGCTCGGGTGCTGCGGCCCGGTGGGCGGTGGGTGTTCGCGGTATCGCATCCGTTCCGCTGGTGTCTGCCGGACGATCCGGGCAACGGCGGGTTGGTCGTGCGGGACTCGTACTTCGATCGACGCCCTTACGTCGAGCAGGATGAGGACGGCGTCGCGACGTACGTAGAGCACCATCGGACGCTCGGCGACCGAGTGCGGGAGCTGACGGCCGCAGGTCTGGTGCTGCTCGATCTGGTGGAGCCCGAGTACCCGGGGGATCTGGGCGACCGGTGGGGCGGCGGCTGGTCCGCGCTGCGCGGACGGCTCGTGCCGGGCACGGTGATCTTCGTGACCGAGAAGCGGTAGGCCACGCACGGACGGTGCACTGCTGGAACCCGGCGATCCCAGCAGATACAGTCCTGACCGCAGTGCTCGTACGGTCCTGAACGCAGTACTTCAGTGCCAAATTCCGGAAGGGGCACGAAACCCATGGCCCGTCGACAAATCGCCGACGGCGCCTTGGTCGCCTTCGGCACCCTCGGCGGCAACATGCTCGCCTACGGGTTCAGCGTCGCGATCGCGCACCAGCTCGACCAGGCCGGGTACGGCCAGATCGGCGCGCTGCTGACGATCCTGCTGGTGGCCTCGATTCCGGCGACGGCGATCCAGGCGGTCACCGCACGTCGCGTGGCCAGTGCGGGCACGCAGGATCCAGCGGCGTTGCGTGCGTTCACCGCGCCTTTGGTGCGTTGGTCACTGCTGATCGGGGTCGCAACGGCGGTTGTGCTCGGCGGGCTCGCACCGGTGGTCTCGGCGCTGCTGCCTGCGGTGTCCACTGGCCAGGTGGCCTGGACGGCGCTGGCGCTGATTCCCAATGCGCTGATCTACTGCTACCTGGGGATCGCGCAGGGCGGCTCCCGCTTTCGGGCTTACACCGTGCTGTTCGTGGCGATGAACGGGGCCAAGCTGGCGGCCGGACTCGGTGCGGGGGCGGTCGGGGCGACACCGGGCCTGATCATGGGGGCGGTGGCGGCCGCGTGGTTCGTGACCGCGGCGGCGGCGCACTTCGCACTGCGGGACATGGTCGGCATGCCGCGCTTCGAGCGCGGGCTCGGATACCTGCGCGAACTGGGCACGGCGTCGTGGAGCCTCGGCGCGGTACTGCTGCTGTCACTGCTCGACGGGCTGCTGGCCGCGCACTACATACGCGGGGACGCCCTCGGGCGCTACCAGGCCGGTGCGATGTTCACTCGGGCGGGCTACTTCGCTCCGCAGTTCGCCGGGGTGCTGGCGTACCCGAAGCTGGCGGTGCCGGAGACCCGGCGCAAGGCTCTGACGACGGCGATGGGGCTGGCGGTGGGGATCGGGCTGGCGATGGTCGTGACCACCGTG
>NZ_DASYZI010000030.1:0-9470 GCF_035946395.1 Actinocrinis sp. | reverse complement strand
TCCCAGTCGTACTGCTCGATACCCTTCTGGCCGATGGTGACCGGACGCACCCGGACCGTGTCACGCGATTCGACGGTGATGTTGTGCGACGACCAGTAGCCGCCGAGCCCATACGTGTATCCGTGCGCCTTGAGCCAGAGCTCCGCTGCGCGGCTGTCCGCCGGCGCACCCGCGACGGCGGCATTGCTCGCCAACACGACGCCGAACGTCACGGCGAACAGGCTGAGCACCGCGATGTGCTTGCGGTGCACCATCCGGGGACCGAGTACCCGCGCCGCCGCGACGGCGCCGAGCGGCAGTGCGGCGGCGATCTCGCGGTCGCCGCCGGAGATCTGCGAGCTGAACATCAGGCCGATGATGTTGAGCAGGACGCCCACCGTGATCAGTTTGGCGATCCGGTCCCCGTCACTGTCTTCAGTGTCACCGCTGTCAGCGTCACCGTCGTCGCCGCCATCGTCTTGTGTGCTTCTGAACAGCCGTCGCGCGGTGATCGCGAGCGCCCAGGTCACCATCGCCGCGCCGAACAGGTGCAGCAGGATGATGTACGAGCGCGACAGTGGCAGGCCGAAGAAATCGGCGCTGAACACGCTCAGATACGACCTGACGGTGATCCAGAGCGCGTTCGGCATGTCGGCCGAGCCGTTGAAGATCATGTCCGGCGACGCCGCGCCGAAGCCGCCGAGTTGCTGGATCACCTTGTGGATCCCGGCCGCCGCGGCGACGGAGAGCGTCGCGGCGGCGAACAGCGAGGCCTCGTAGCGACGGTCGCCGCGGCCCTGCCACAGCCGCATCCCGCTGACGACGGCCATGCCGCCGCCCGCGATGAAGATCGTCGTGCTGTCGCTGGCCTCGGCCCACGTCAGCAGCACGAAGAGGACCACCGGCGTGAACCGGCGCCGCGGCAGACGCTCCACCGCCAGGAAGATGACCAGGAGCGGGACCGAGGTGCCGAAGTGGTCCGGCGAGCCGAGCAGCAGCGAACCGGAGCCGTGACCCGGCGCGAGCATCACCACCAGGACGATCAGGATCCTGACGAACGCCTCGACGCCGCGCGCCGCGCCGCGGCCCAGCCAGCAGGCCAGCAGCACGGCGAGGGTGTAGCTGAGCGCGGCGGCGACGTGCACCACGTCCCCGTTCAGCCCGTGCACCGCTTCGACCAGCATGTATTCGGGCAGCTCGGTGAAGTAGAAGCTGACGTCGGACAGGCTCCAGTTACTGAGCAGCACGTTGCCGTGCAGCATGTCCCACGCCTGCAACGCGTTGCTCGACCCGTCGGCGTTCAACGGTGTGAACCGCGCCTGGTGCAGATACAACAAGAACAGGGTGATCGTGGCGACCGGCACGCCCACCAGCACGACGACATGCGAGCGCAGCCAGTGCCGCGCGGTGGCGGCGAATCCCCTGTCGGCTCCCCCGTTCGACGGCCGCGAGGCGTCGGCGGCGGGCTCAGCCGCTGCCAACGCCTCGCCGGTGCCGTCCAGCAACTCCGGCATCAGCCCTCCGACCGATCCTTCCAGCTCCCCCGAATGACGCCGGTCAGGTGGTGTTTGAGAAGTGGGGTCGAATCAGGGCGCGGCGCATGGCACGTACGTCCGCAAAGCGGAGGGCTGTGTCCATGCTGGAGGTTCGGACACGGCCCGACGACGCGGCGAGCGTGCGTGGCAGGCGCCACGACCCCGGCCCCACTTCTCAAACAACCCTTAGAAACACCTCTTAGATGGTGCCGGCCTCGATTGCGTTCCCGATCCACGGGATGACCTCGTCCAGCATGACGTCCAGCGAGGTGGCCGCCTCGAAGCCGAGGATCCGCTTCGCCTTCTCGGTCGCGGGCACCCGGCGCTGCACGTCGTACTCGAACGGATCGTCGCTGACCACCGACAGCGGGACGTCCGGGCCCTTGGCCTTGCGCCAGATCGCCTCGGCCAACTGGAGCACCGTGGTGGCCTCGGCGGTGGACAGGTTGAAGTCCTCGTTCAGCGCGTCAGGGTGCTCCATCGCGGTCACGATGCCCGCGGCCAGGTCGCCGCCGTAGGTGTAGTGCCGCACCTGCTCGCCGCTGCCGAGGATGTGCAGCGGGTCCTGGCCCTTGAGCACCTTCTGCACCAGGTCGGGCACCACGTGGCTCATGGCGAGCTTGACGTTGCCGGACAGGATCTCCTCGTCGCCCAGCGCCCGCGACTCGCCGATCCCGACACAGTTGAACGGCCGCACGATCGTGTAAGGCAGCTTGTACTGGTCCCAGGCGGCGCGGGCGAAGTACTCGACGGCCAGCTTCTGGAAGCCGTAGGAGGACAGCGGCGGCGGGACCTCGCGCTCCTGCCCCTCGTGGGAGGGCCAGCTGTCGGTGGACTCGAACACCATCGACGAGGACAGGTAGGTGACCTTCTTCAGCCGCCCGGCCTTGTGCGCGGCGATGGCGGCGTCGCAGGACGCGGCGATGATCCGCTCGTTGGTGGCCAGCAGGTCGTAGGCGTAGGTGTGGAAGTACGAGATGCCGCCGATCATCGCGGCACCGGCGATGAAGTGGTCGACGTCCTCAAGCAGCGAGGTCATCAGGACCACGTCCCGGCAGTCGCCCTCGACGAGCCGGTAGTTCGGGTTGTCGTCGTACGACTTCTTGACCCGGCCGTACTTGGAGAAGTTGTCCACACCGACCACGGAGTAGCCGCGGCGCAGGAGTTCCTCGACGACATAGCCGCCGATGAATCCGGCCGAGCCGCTGATCAGTACTTTCTGCATGGTCAGTTCAGTCTTCCTTGGTCTCGGTGGTCGTCGCTCGTGAGAGTGATCGACGGTCCTGGCGGGCGCGCACCTGCTCGGCGGTCAGCCGGGGCCCGAAGGCGTACAGGTACCATTTGAAGTACTTCGGGATCCACTGGGCGACCCTGAAGTTCGACACCCCGGCCTGGCGGTCCAGCCAGATGGTCGGGATCTCGGCGACCGGGCGGCGCAGCCGCCGGGCCTTCGCGGTCAGCTCGATGCCGATCTCGAAGCCGGCCCGGCTCTCGATGCCGACCTCGCGCACGAAGTCGGTGGAGTAGGCCTTGAACGAGTTGGTGGCGTCGCGGGTGCCGATCCGGGCGAACACCCGCAGCGAGCGGCCGGCCGTCTTCGAGATCATGCCCTTGAGGTACGGCCCGCCGACCTGCTGGCCGCCGGCCATGTAGCGGGAGGCCGCGGCCACCGCCACGCCGCGCTCGACCAGCCGGGCCAGGTCGTCGATCTGGCGCGCGTCGTCGCAGCCGTCCGCCATGGTCACCACGGTGACCGGCGCGCTCGCGGTGTCGATGCCGAAGCGGATGGCGTTGGCCGGGCCGCGTCCGTAGGTGTTGACCACCAGGCGCAGCCGCAGCTCGTCGCGCGCGTACTCCTCGACGATCGGGATCGTCTCGTCCTCGGCGAAGTCGACGACGACGAGCACCTCGCACGGCAGCGAGACCGCCTCGAACAGCCGGTCCAGCACCGGCACTATGTCGGTCCCCTCGTTGTACGCGGGGATCACGATCGAGACGCGGGGTCCGGGCATGGCGTCGTCCGGCTGGTGGACGGTGAGCCGGTCCCGCGTCGCCGGTTGCACGGGGGCCGAAGAGTGGAGGCTCACGTTAGACCCGCACGCCCTGCCCGCGCACGTTCCAGATGTCCGCGACCGGCTTGTCGGTCTTCAGCTCGCGGTACTCGGGATGCGGGGTCGCGACGATCAGGATGTCGGAGCGCTCGATCACCTCGTCGAGCGGCAGCAGCGTCGGGTCGACCGTCACGTACGGGTCGGTGCACAGCACCTCGCCGGCCTTGAACTTCAGGATCCGGCGCAGCTTGTAGGACAGGCTGGAGCGGATGTCGTCGGACTCGGCCTTGAAGCCCATACCGAGGATGCCGACGGTCAGCTCGGACAGGTCGTGCTGCTCCTCAAGCTTGTGCACGAGATACAGCGGCATGCCCTCGTTGATGGTCATCGCGGTGTGGCCGAGGGCGAAGTTGTTGTTGTTGAACGCCGCCAGCTGCATGGTGTCCTTGAACAGGCACGGCCCGGCGGCGAAGCCCGCGCCCGGCATGTCCGCGGCCCGCGGATAGTCGAAGGCCAGCCCCTTGCGGATGCGGTCGAAGTCCAGGCCCTGGTCGTTGGCCATCATGTAGAACTGGTTGGCCGTGGCGAACTTGATGTAGCGCCAGACGTTGGTGAACAGCTTGGCCAGCTCCGCCTCCTCCGGCGAGAGCTCGACCACGGTCTCGGTCAGCAGCCCGAACAGCTTCTTGGCCCGCGCCAAGCCGTGCTCGGTACGGCTGGAGACGATCTGCGGGAGGCTGAACAGCTCGGTCATCGCCTTGCCCTCGGCGATCCGCTCGGGGCAGAACGCCACCGGCATGTCCACGCCGAGCCTGGCGACCATCTTCTCGACCAGCGCGGTCACCCCGGGGTAGACGGTGCTGCGCAACACCAGCAGCTGGCCGTCGCGGAAGTGCTCGGAGCATACGCCCAGCGCGCGCGGGATCGCGGTCTGATCCGGATTCAGGTGCTCGTCCACCGGCGTGCCGATGACGACGACCACGTTGGCCGAGGTGCCGACGATGGCCGGGTCGGTGGTGGCGAAGAGCCGGCCGTCAGCCACGACCCGCTCCAGCACCGGTCCGGCCCCGGGCTCGTCGAAGGGCAGCCGCGCCGCGTTGACCAGCTCGACCGCGTCGGCGCTGGTGTCGTAGATCCCCACGCTGGCCCCGCGGTCCGCGAAGGCGATGGCCAGAGGCAGCCCGACGTGGCCACATCCACCCACCACCACGACGTCTCTCGGGAAGTCCCCGGCCGCGTCTGTCATCTCTGAGCCCTCATTCCCCTGGCGATGTGCGAACTCCCGCCCCGAGCGGAGTCGACCGCCGTGCTTTGCCGATTCCGAATAGTGCGCCCGACGTGCGCGAAAGCAAACCTACAGGGAAAGCGGGCGGCGTCCGTCGGTACCCCGCATCCCTTGGACGCAGTACAACCCTAATCGGTTACATCATCCGCCGTGCGAATTACGCGGAGCGATCGGGGTAACCCGCCGCCGCGCTCTGGTAGTCGGCGGCCGACGGCAAGTAGGCGACGTTCGTACGGCCGGTCAGTCCGTCGCGCAGGCCGCGCAGGATCGCCGGGACGTGCGTGCGGCGGTGCGGTTCGAACACTGCGGTCGCGGCCAGCCAGCGGGCCATGAACAGCGCGTTGATCAGCGCGAAGCCGGGCAGGGCGCGTCCGTGCTCACGGGTGAGCACCATGCCGTTGCGCGCCACCCAGTAGTGCCGCCAGGCGGCGTAGTGCAGCACGCGGACCGGGACGAACAGCAGCCGGTGGTCGCGGCCGTCGCCGATCGAGTGCGGCATCGTGAGGTGCTTGTCCCGCACGATGCGTACGCCGGCCCGGCGCAGCCTCAGGCAGAAGTCGATGTCCACGCAGTCGACGAAGAAGTCCTCGCGGAAGCCCGGGACCGAGGTGAAGCACGAGCGGCGCACCAGCATCCCGGAGGTGATCACGCTGTAGCGGTCGGAGACGTCGCCGTGCAGGATCGACAGGGTCTCGTACTGCTCGCCCTTCTCGGCGTCCACCGGCGCCGGGCCGACCACGCCGATCGTCGGATCCTCCAGATGCCGGGCCAGGCCGGCGATCAGATCCGGCGGCAGCACCGAGTCCTGGTCGAGGAAGAGCACGGCGGCGGCGTCCGGCGGCACCTCGCGCAGCCCGAGGTTGAGCGCGGCGGCCAGCCCGAGGTTGCGCCCGGAGCGCAGGACTCTGACGTTCGGGTGGTCCAGCTTCTCGGCGGCCGAGGCGCTGTCGCCTGGAGTGTTGTCCGCGACCACGACCAGCGCGCAGCTGGCCAGCGCGCACTCCACGACCTGCGCCAGCCGCTCGTCGGGGTGATACGCGGTGACGATGGCGGTAATCGGTCCGATGACAGATTCACGCTGCGCGGGAGGCGCGGGCTGTGCAGGAGTTTCAGCGGACGGCACGGTAGGTGGCTCCCTCGGGCAGGTAGCGGAGGCTGACGCGGCCGAGCAGCCCGTCGCGCATGCCGCGCGCGAGCGCCGCGACGTGCCGCGCGCGCGCGTCCTCGAACGCCGCGCTACGCCACGTCCAGGACGCGAGGAACAGCACGGCCTTCAGCGCCCACCTGGGATCGCGCCGCAGGTTCTCACGCAGCAGTGTGGACGCGCCGCGTGCGATCCAGTAGAGCCGCCAAGCCGGGTAATGCACGATCTGGATACGCAGCGGCCCGCGCCCGTGCACCCGCCGATCACCGAGCGAGTGCGGCAGCTTCAGCCGCTGGTCCTGGACGATACGCAGGCCGGTGCGACGCAGCCGCAGGCAGAAGTCGATGTCCACGAAGTCGACGAAGAAGTCCTCGCGGAACCCGCCGACCCGCTCCAGCGCGCTGCGCCGGATGAGCATTCCAGACGTGATCACATCCGTCCGGTCGGCGACGTCGGAGCGAAGCGCGGCGAGCGTGTCGTACGAGGAGTCATGCGTCGCGTCCCAAGGCGTAGGTGCGGCAATCCCGATCGTCGGGTCGTCGAGGTAGCCGGCCAGCGCCGTGACGACGTCCCCGGGCAGCACGGAGTCCTGGTCGAGCAGCAGCACCGCCGAAGCGTCGTCCGGCAGTTCCCGGACACCCGCGTTCAACGCCGCGGCAAGGCCGACGTTCGCTCCAGAACGCAGAACCTTGACACGCTCGTCCGAGATCTTGTCAGCGACCGTCGGTTCGGTGCCGGGCGTGTTGTCGACGACCACGACGAACGCGCACGTCTCCAGCGCGGACTCGACGACAGCCGCAAGCCGCTCATCCGGGTGATACGCCGTCGCGACGGCAGCAATACGCACGCTCATGACATCCGACATCATCATCAGCCTCGCAGGCGCACACCGGGAGGATTGGCCCCCGCAGGCAGGTATCGGCGCGCACCGCGGTTCAGCACACCGTCGCGCACGCCGCGCATCAGCGCCGGCAGATGGTTGCGGCGGTCCGGCTCGAACAACGTGGTCGAGACGAACTTGCGCCCGAGGAAGACCGCCATGGGCACGAAGCCGAGCGGGTGTTGCCGCAGGTTGTCCATGGCGAACCGCATCCCGTTGCGGGCGATCCAGTAGTGCCGCCAGGCCGGGTAGTGGATCACCCGGACGGTGACCGGACCGACCTTGTGCTCGCGCCGGTCGCCCATCGAGTGCGGCAGCCTGATCCGGTAGTCCTGCACAATGCGCGCGCCACCGCGCCGCACGTCGACGCAGAACGCGATGTCCACGAAGTCGTTGAACAGGTCCTCGCGGAACGGAAACTCGTCGATCAGTTCACGCCGTACCAGCATGCCCGAGGTGATGACCGCCTCGCGGTCGGCGGTCGAGTCGTGCAAACCCGCACCGACGTTGTAAAAGGCCTCGTGCTTCGCGTCCCAAGGCGTCGGCGCCGCGATCCCGACGGCCGGATCGTCGCGCAGATGAGCGGCCAGCCCGGAAACCAGCCCCGCAGGCAGCACCGAGTCCTGGTCGAGCAGCAGCACGGCCTGCGCGTCCGGCGGCAACTCCTTGACGGCCACATTCAGCGCACCGCCGAGGCCGAGGTTCCGGCCGATCGGGATGACCCGGATGCGCGGATCGTCCAGCTTCGAGGCGAGGCTCGGCGAACCCTCGGGAGTGTTGTCCGCGACGATCACCCCCGCGCAGTCCGCCAGCGCGGACTCGACGACGGCCGCGAGCCGCTCGTCGGGGTGGTAGGCGGTCAGGATCGCCGTGACGCGGACCGCCGCATCGGACATCGCCGGATTTGACACAACCACGGCCGCCGAGCGTATCCGGTTATCTGGCATGTGGCTAATTGCCGCAGGTCAGGTAGCCCAATGAGCATCGTCCGGCCGCGGACGGACCATCCGCAGCCCGTGATGGGCCTCGAAGTCCTGGTAGTCCTTCAGGTCCAGCGTGGCCAGGGGCAGGGCTGTACGTCAGCGCCACGGCGGCGATCCACGTGTCGTTCTGCGACCGGTGGCGACCGCGAACGTGCCCGGCCGCGGACAGTTCTCCCCACTGATCGCACACTGCCTCGCTGCTGTGGATCGTCGCCACTCTGGCCAGCCGGTTCCGCAGCCCAGCCCGATTGTGCGGTGCCCGCGAACGGACCTCGGCCCACCTCGCCATCTCTCCATAAGTGACGAATGAGATGCACGGCTCGAAGTTGGCGATCGCGCTCAGAAGCGGCAGGGGGCGCTCTTGTACACAGCCTTGTACACGGCTGACGCCACGTCGGTGTCGAGCAGGACGGCAGGCAGGCTCACGCCAGGCTCTCGTTGCGCGACTCGCGTACGGCCTCGATGAACTCGTCGATCTCTGCACAGCCGCCAGGTTGCCGCCCTGGTCTGCTGTTCTTGCAGTTCAGGACGCCGGAGTCACGACAGGGGAAGGGGATAGGATGCGAGCCATGAAAATCCTGGTTACCGGCGGAGCCGGTTTCATCGGCTCCGAGTACGTGCGCGCGCTGCTCGGCGGCCGGCTGGACGACGGCGCGGACGCGAGTCTCCAGGTGACCGTGTACGACAAGCTGACCTATTCCGGCAATCTGGCCAATCTCGCGCCGGTGGCCGACGATCCGCGCTACTCGTTCGTCCGCGGCGACATCAACAACGCGGAACTGCTGGACCTGGTGCTGCCGGGGCACGACGCGATCGTGCACTTCGCGGCCGAGTCGCACGTGGACCGGTCGATCGCGGGCGCTTCCGACTTCGTCACCACGAACGTGCTCGGCACGCAGACGCTGCTGGACGCCGCGCGGCGCAACGGGATCACGCGGTTCCTGCACGTGTCCACCGACGAGGTCTACGGCTCGATCGACGAGGGCTCCTGGACCGAACAGTGGCCGCTCGCGCCGAACTCGCCGTACTCGGCGGCGAAGGCCGGGTCGGACCTGCTGGTGCTGTCGGCGCACCGCACGCACCAGCTCGACGCCGTGGTGACCCGCTGCTCGAACAACTACGGGCACTACCACTTCCCGGAGAAGATGATCCCGCGGTTCATCACGAACCTGATGGACGGCAAGCACGTGCCGCTATTCGGCGACGGCGGCAACGTCCGGGACTGGCTGCACGTGTCCGACCACGTGCGCGGCATCCACCTGGCGCTGACCAAGGGCCGCGCGGGCGAGGTCTACAACATCGGCGGTGGCACCGAGATGTCCAACAAGGAGCTGACCGAGCGGCTGCTGGAAGCCTGCGGCGCGGACTGGGGCAGCGTGGACAACGTCGAGGACCGCAAGGGCCACGACCGGCGCTACTCGCTCGACATCACCAAGATCAGCCGCGAGCTGGGCTACGCCCCGCAGGTGGAGTTCCGCGACGGCCTGGCACAAACCGTCCAGTGGTACCGGGAGAACCGCGCCTGGTGGGAGCCGCTCAAGGCGAAGGCGGCCCTGTAGTCATGCGCTGGCTGGTCACCGGTGCCGCCGGGATGCTCGGCCGCGAGGTCACGG
>NZ_DASYZI010000029.1:0-18714 GCF_035946395.1 Actinocrinis sp. | reverse complement strand
GAGCTTCTGCGGGCCCTGCGATCGGGCGGCGACCTGTCCGGCCTGCCCGGCCTGGTGCGGCGCGCTGCCGACGGACACGGCTCGACCGCCGCGCCGATATCGGACACGCCGCTGCCACCGGCCGCGATCGTCGGCCCGCACTACGAGGGCTACTTCGAACGGCTGGCCGAGTCGCAGGCCGGGTCCTGGGTCCAGCCGATGCTGGTGGTGGAGGGCGCGCGGGGCTGCTGGTGGGGCGAGAAGCACCACTGCACGTTCTGCGGCCTGAACGGCTCGACGATGCAGTTCCGCAGCAAGAGCCCCGCGCGGTTCCACGACGAGATCGTCGACCTGGTGCGCCGCCACCAGGTGCTCGACATGTTCGTCGTCGACAACATCCTGGACATGGGCTATCTCACGTCCCTGCTCCCCCGCCTCGCAGAGGACGGATACGACCTGCGGTTGCAGTACGAGATCAAGTCGAACGTGCGGCGCGACCAGCTCGAAATCCTGGCGGGCGCCGGCCTGGTCAGCATCCAGCCGGGCATCGAGAACCTGGACAGCACCGTGCTGCGGATCATGGACAAGGGCGTGACCGGCGCGCAGAACGTCAAGATGCTGCGCGACTCGTCGAGCTGCCACCTGTCGGTGCTGTGGAACTACCTCTACGGATTCCCCGGGGAGACCGACGCCCACTACGGCGTCATGGTCGCCCAGTTCCCCGCCCTGCACCACCTCCAGCCGCCGGGCGGCGCGACCCGCATCGTGATCGAACGCTTCAGCCCGTACTTCAACGACCCGGCACTCGGATTCCCCGGCCTGCGCCCGGGCAGGCAGTACGGCCTCATATACGACCTGCCGGACGAAGAGCTCTACGACATGGCCTACCTGTTCGACTCGGTTCCCCAGGGGATCGGCGGGCAGGTCGAGAAGGACCTGAACGACGCGGTGACCAGATGGCAGGAGGCGCACTTGACCAGCACCCTGACGGTCTGCGACCTCGGAGACGCGCTCGTGCTGGCCAATCGGCGCGAGCAGTTCCCCTGGGAGACGCTGCGCCTCACCGATCCGTTGGAAGTCGCCGCGTTCCGCCTGCTCGAACACCCGCGAACGGTGACCGGCCTCACGCGGGCCCTGGCCGAGACCGGACTCGTGGCGTCCGACGAGCCCGGCAAGCCCGCCGAACCCAATGCGACCACCGAGGCCGCCGAGGGGCACATCGCAGCCCTGATCCGCCGTTGGACGGATCTCGGCCTGCTGTTCCACGACGGCGTGCGCATCGTGCACGTCGCCGTCGACGCCGCCAACCAGGACGTGTACCGGTTGGACGAGCGGCGGCTGTTCGGCGACCGGCCGGTCAGCGAACTGGTGGGGGTGGATGCGTGACTGAGACCGAGGCGGTGACAGCGGCAGTGACAGTGACCGAACTGACCGCGTGGCGGCATCACGACGAGCGGCTGCTGGCCGAACCGGGCGTCGCGATGCCCGTCCCCGCCCGCGGTCCGGACGACGACGCCGACGGGTTCGCCGCGGACCTCTACGCCCGCGGCGCCCGCCGCGTCCGGCTGCCCGACGTCGTCGACCTGGCCGCAGGCCCGGCGGGGACCACGAAGGCCATCGCACTCGTACGCGCCCTCACCGGCCAGGGCATCGTCGTGGACTGGCGGGTCCTGGTCGACCCGGCGCGCTGGCGCATCTACGGCCACTTGTACCCACCGGCCGAGGCGATCGGCCGCAAGGACGTCGCCGACGCCTGGCGGGAGGAGTTCTATCTCTGCAAGTTCCTCTACCGCCACGGCCCGGGCTTCATCCAGATCCGCGACCTGCGCACCGGCGAGCTGAGCTCGGTGACCCTCGACGAGCCCGAATACATGGCGGCCCTGCACCAGCTGCTGCCCGGCGCCCCGGAGACCGCCATCGCGCCCGACATCCTCGCCGATTTCGATGCTGAGAGCCTGATCTGGCGTTCCGGGGGCGAGGCCGTGTGGCTGCCGTACCGAGTACGGCGCTGGCCGTGGCCGGCACTGTCCGCCTGATCTCCACCTGATCTCAGGGGTTTCAGAGAGCTCCTGGGGCTTGTCGGCTTCGCGTCATGACCGCCAACGCGGCCAACACGACGAGCCCGGCCAGGGGAAAGGCGTCCGCCGCGAGCTGTTGCGGCAGGCTCAGGTGCAGATCGATGGCGTCGTCGACGGGGACGAACCAGGTCAGGAGGCGCAGCCCGTAGGCCACGCCCACCACGACCGTGAAGCCGGCCCACAGGAGCGAGCGCCGTTGCGCCGCCTGTGCGCCCAGGAGAATCAGGAGTGGAACGACCCACACCCAGTGGTGCTCCCATGCCACCGGCGAGACGAGGGTGCTCGTCAACGCGCAGGCCAATGCGCCTTCCAGCGTCGCGCCGCTTCTGAGCAGCTTGACCGCGAGGGCCAACCCGGCGACGGCGACCAGCACGGCCACGACCGCCCAGGTCGGATTCACCGTTGCCGCGGTGTGCATCATCCGGGCCAGCGCGGCTCGCAGCGACTGGTTGAACGGGCTCTGCGGGACGCCGACCCTCGACGGGTCGAAGCCGGCGCCGCGCCACCAGTATTCGGTCGAGTCGGAGGGCAGGACCGCATATCCGACGCCTGATCCGAGCAGGAACACGGCGGTGGCGGTGGCCGCCGCTCGCCATCGGCGGGCGAACGCCAGATAGACGATGAACAGCAGCGGAATGAGTTTGACCGCCGCGGCGAGGCCGATGCCGACGCCCTGCCACCTGCGTCCTTCTCCTCGGAGCAGGTCGGTCAGTACGAGCAGCATCAACAGCAGGTTGATCTGGCCGAGGATCAGGTCGCTGCCCACTGGATCGAGTAGAGGGGAGGCCGCTGCGATGAATACCGTCGCCATGGTGCGTACACGCGTGGGCCGCATGCCGACCGCGCCGAGGGCGAGCCACACCGTGGCCTGGAGGGTGAGCACTTCCACCGCGCACCAGACCACTGCCGTCACCGCGGCGGGTCCCAGGGTGAGCGGGGTGAACAGCACCGCGGCCAGCGGCGTATAGGTGAACAGCAATCCGCTGTTCTCGGCGGTGGCATGGTAGAGCGCGCCCCCGTGCAGCACCACGTGCGCGCCCATCCGGAAGACGCTGAAATCCTCCATCCAGTACGGCCAGCCGGATCTCAGTACCCGTTCCAGCACCGCCAATCCGGCAGCGACGACGACCATGAGCGCCAGGCCGGACTTGCTCGGCCATATCCGGGCTGAAGTGGAAACCGTTGGCAGGGGCCGGGCATCCTGTTCGGCCGTGGCCGCGGCGACATCGACTTCCTGCGGGCTCGCTGACAACTGTCCTCCGTGCTGCTTATGTGAGCAAAGAAAAAGGGGGTCCGGGTGGGCGACGCCGGGCAAGCCACACCGGTCACACCGCAGGGCTGAGCAGTTCCTCCAGGAGAGACCGCAACGGCCGGGCGTCCAGCGCCGGGAGGATGAGGTCTGCCGCGCTCAGGTCGAGGTTGGCGGTGACCTCGTTCGCAACCGCGACGCACCGGATGCCCGCGCTCTGCGCCGCCGTGATCCCCACCGGGCTGTCCTCGAAGGCGAGCGCCGCCTCCGCCGCGACGCCCAGCTCCCGCAGAGCCTTGAGATACGCGTCCGGGGCCGGTTTGCGGGCCAGGCCGGGCTCGCCGGTGACGATCACGTCGAACTGCGGCTCGGGTACGCCGAGCCTGGGCAACTGCTGGCCGACCCACCAGGCGGGGGCATTGGACACCAGGGCCGTGCGCAGGCCGAGGGCACGCGCGGCGGCGACGTGCTGAAGCGCTCCCGGTCTGGCGACCAACAGTCCGTCGCGGCGCGCGAGGCGCCCGCGCTCGACCTCGTCCCAGTCGACGGGGCGGCCGAGCTGTTCTTCAAGCTGCCGCTTCGGCATGACCGGCCCCCGGCCCGCGGCCACCTCGCCGAGCCAGTGCGCCAGGTCCAGCTCGCAGCCGTGGGCGGCGTAGACCTCACGCCAGGAGACCAGCCCCGCGGTCTCGCTGTCCAGCAGCAGGCCGTCGAGGTCGTACAGGACGGCGCGCACTGTCACGGTTCGAGCACCAGGCGTCCGGTCACCCTGCCGCCGCGCAGCCGCGCCAAGGCCTCGCCGACGCGTTCCAGCGGGTACGTGTCGGCGATCACGGGCCGCAGCAAGCCGTGCGCCGCCAGCTCGAACGTCCGCCGCGCCTCCGCGAGCGTCGCGCCGACCGAGCCGTAGACGCGAACCTCGCGCGTGACGATGTCGGCCACGTCGATGCTCGCGGCGCGCTCGGTGTAACCGACGAGCACAACCCGGCCGCGCGGCCGTACCATCGCAATAGCCTGACGCGGTGTCGCATCGTCGCCGACCGTGTCGACGACGACGTCGCAGCCTTCTGGCATGAGTGCGCGAAGTTGCTGCGCCGCGGGTGCCCGGCCGGGATCGAGGGCGTCTTTCGCGCCGACCCCGACCGCCGCGGCGCGGCTGTCGGCGTCCGGGTCGACGGCGATGACGGTGGCCCCGGCGGCGCACGCCACCTGGACCGCGGCCAGCCCGACGCCTCCCGCGCCGATCACCACCACGGCCTCGCCGTGCCGCACACCCGCGATGCCCTCCACGACGTGCACTCCCGTGGTCCCCGAACAGCCCAGGACCGCCGCCTCCGCGAAGGAGAGCCCCTCAGGTATCGGCAGGGCACACCGCGCGGGTACGCACACGTATTCGGCGAAGCCGCCGTCCACGTTGAAGCCCCACTTCGACTTCGCCGCGCGGCAGAGGTTCTCCAGCCCCTCCCCGCACCAGCCGCACTCACCGCATCCGTCGTAGTAGTACACGGAGACCGACTCGCCCACTCGCCGCCGGCTGACGTCTTCGCCGACAGCTGCGATCCGGCCCGCGATCTCGTGCCCGGGCACGAGCGGGAAGTGCGGACTGTCGGGCACGCCGTCGACGAGATGCAGGTCTGTGTGACACACGCCGGCCGCGCGTATATGCACCAGTACTTCTTCGGGCCCTGGCACCGGCCGCGGAACGCGCCGCAGTTCGAGCGGCGCACGAAGAGCGACGATGGCGGCCGTGAGCATGGTGTCGGGTTGCTGCGCGAGGCCTGCGGACTCGGTGACCGTCATGCGGGCTCACCCGGCCAGCGCACGTCGAGGTTCCAGGCGGCGTCGAACACGTCGATCTGGTGCTGCACGCTGCGCTGGTACAGCAGGACCATGCGACGGCGCCCCGCCTCGTCCGTGCGCGCGGACTCCTGTTCCATCATCTCGGCGTGCGCCTCCGCCATCCGGTGCACGGCGCGCATCACGTAGATGTCAGCCCACTTCTGGTATGCGGCAGGGCCGTCGATGCTCACGTCCTTGAACCGAGCGCCGATGACCTGGGTGAACATCGCGCAGGGCAGCAGCGCCGATGCCAGGTCGCCGATGTCGCCTTCGAGCGCGGTGCGGACGAGGTGGTTGGCGTACGCCTCACGGGCCGGTATGTAGGCGTCGGGGCCAAGCCGCAGTTCCTCGTGGTAACCGAGATCGGCCAGGATCTCGCGCTTGGCGTCGATCTCCCCGTGCAGCCAGACGTCGTCGAGGACGGTGGACGCCGCTTTCGCCCACGGCGTGCCGGGCACCTTGGCGACGCCCAACGCCAGTGACCGGTGCAGATCGACGATGTAAGGCGCGTCGTTCACCTGGAACGAGATGAACTTCTCCACCGGCAGCCTGCCGGCCGCCATGGCCTCGATCCACGGGTGATGGCGGTAGGCGTGCCAGAGGGCCTCGGACTCTTCGGCGCACTGCGCGACGAAGGACGCCGTCGTCAAGGTCGCTGTCAATTCCCTGTCCTCTCCTGCTATGGCGGCTGAGCGGTCGTCAGCCTCGTGAGTCACACGTCAGGGTTCCGGCGGGCCCGCCCGGCCGCCTCGGCCAGCGCGCGGCGGGTCAGCACGCCGACCAGATGACGGCGGTAGTCGGCCGACGAAAGGTTGTCCCCCGTCGTGCGGACGGCAGCACGCGCGGCGGCCTCGGCGTCGCGCAGGGTGTCTGGGTCCAGCGGACGGCCGGCCAGAGCCGCACCGACCGGGCCGAGCGGCGAGCCGTCGTGGCCCGCGACGAACGGGGCGACCACGGCGTCCGCGACGTGTCGTCCGTCCGCGCCGAACGAGAGCCTCGCCGCGACACCGCCGAGGTGGCCGCCGATCTCGCGCAGCCCCGCCCGCGCGAACGCCCAGCCCTCGCGCTCGGCCATGGGCCGCAACGCGATCTCGACCGCCAGCGTGCCGTGCGGCAGTCGCGTCCCCGCGAACAGGCTCGCGGCGGCAAGCCTACGGGTCCCCTCGGGACCGCGCAGTTCGACGATCGCGTCGAGCACACCGCAGACTGCGGCGAGTTGCAGCGCGGGATCAGCCTGCATGACCGTGCCCACGACGGTTCCGGTCCGCCGCACCTGCGCCGTCCCCATGGTGCGCATCGCGGCGGCGAGCAGGGCGAAGCCAGGGTGCGCCTCGGCCAGACGCAGCACCTGGTCCTGGCGTGCAGTCGCCCCGGCTACGAGCGATCCGTCCCGCAGCGACGCGTAGTCGAGGCCTGGTATTGCACTGATATCGACGACGGTGTCCGGCCGGGCCTTACGTGCGCGCAGTGCCGGCACCAGGTCGAGGCCGCCAGCCAGGACTGCCGGCGCGGCCGAGCCGGCGAGCCGGTCCAGCGCCTCGGCCAGGTCGGCCGGCCGGGCATAGGCGAAGCGCGCGGGATGCACGTGTCCTGACTCCTTCCGCTGTCCGGTCGCGGTCAGACCGCGCTCGCCACTTCCTCCGCGCGTCCGGCGGCGGGCGCTCGGACCGCGTCGGCCGGTAGGGCGCGTCCGAGTGCGGGCATGGCGAGGGCGGCGAGCGCGGTGGTTGCGGCCAGGAACAGCCACGGCGCGGTGGGCCGGTAGTCGA
Source organism: Actinocrinis sp. (assembly GCF_035946395.1). Taxonomy (NCBI): domain Bacteria; kingdom Bacillati; phylum Actinomycetota; class Actinomycetes; order Catenulisporales; family Actinospicaceae; genus Actinocrinis; species Actinocrinis sp. The sequence goes on along the minus strand of NZ_DASYZI010000029.1, from coordinate 11,800 downwards.
ACAGCGTGGTGAACAGTGCGGGGGCGATGATGGTGGCGAGGGTGAAGCCGTACTGGAAGGCGGCCATGTACCGGCCCTTGTTCTCGGGTGGCGCGGCGGCGGCGCCCAGCGCGTTGGAGACGGGCGCGTGGATCATTTCGGCGACCGTGTAGAAGACCATGACCACCACCAGGTACGGCACAATCAGGGCGCCGGGCAGGTGGGTCACCAGCGCGAAACCGGCGGACCACGCCACCCACAGCACGCCGGCCATGGTGATGGCCCGGGTGCGGGCGATGGGTGCGAGCACGCGGGTCACCGTGGTTTGGCCGACCGCGAGCAGCAGCGTGTTGAGCGCGAGCAGCGGCCCGATCAGCCAGGGCTGGTTGATGCCGTGCACCAGGTAGATCGGCAGCGCGACCCCCATCCACACGCTGGCGAGACAGAAGACCGAATTCACCGCAATCAGCGCCAGGTAGGGTCGATCGCGAAACAGCGCCCGATAACCGCTCTTCGGCGCGGCGGGATCACGGTGAGTAGCTCCACCCGGCACCGCCGAAACGATCAGGACAATCGAAACCAGAAACGTCAAGCCGTCAGCCAGCGTCACGGCGCGGTAAGCACCCGTACCCGCAGCCGCCAACAAGCCGCCGATCAACGCGCCAGCACCATAACCCGCCGCCTGCATCACACTGACCAGGGCGAACCGGCGCTCCTGCGGCGCACCCGGGGTCGTACTGTCCGCAGGAAGCGCCGCAACCATCGTGAAAAACGAGGACCAGAACGCCCGCTGACCCACCGCAACCACCAAGATCGCCAGCAGCACCTCCACCGGACCGTGGACCACCAGGTAGGCCAAGAAGCCCAGCCCCTGCAAAGCCTGCCCACCCAACACCACAGCACGCGCACCGTAGCGATCCACCAACGCACCAGCCACCAACGGCACCGGCAACGTAGCCAACGCACCAGCACTGGCCAGCAGCCCCACCGTAGAGAGGCTCAGGTGGCTGACGGTGGTGAAGTACAGCAGGGAAATGGGCAGGAACAACCCACTGCCGACCGTGTCCACGGCCAACGCGACCAGCAGTGCCCTCATACCCGGGATGCCGCGGATGCGCTCGGCCGCGGGCTTGGGCACCGTGCCCGCAGCACCACCTGCGACGTCAGAGCCCTGTTCCTCTGTCAACCCGTTCTCCCGAATGAATTGCGCGTGCCGGGCCGCTCGAAAATATCGCGGACGGCAGGCGGACATTAACATGTCGGCCGGTGCCGGGCAATGATGAAATTCGATGCCTGTGAAACCTCTGCGACGACACGGCCCGTGCCGCCCGATTCGCACGCAATAATCTTTTCGTAATAGAAAACGAAGACAAGTGCTTGTAGACTGTAGTCCCACCATACGCAGGATCGACGATCCGTACGTGTTCAGGACACTCGGGGCGGGCACGGACCGCCCATCGGAAAGCCCGAGTTCTTGACAGAGCGCTGAGGCGCCATGTATCCCCTTGGCTACGCCCAACCGGCATTCCAAGAATTCGGGGTTTATGGCCTCCACAGACCGCGGCGGGCGGGTGCATGTCGCCACCGGACGTCCGGCCGACGCGGCAGAGCACTCGTGCTCGCTCACCTTCACCATTGACGACAACTTCACGACGGGGCCGGCGCAGCCTGTGCGCCGTTCACTCGCCGATGTGCTCTCGGCGTTCGGCGCACCCGTGAATCAGGGATGCTCCACAGGCCGGTGCGGCACCTGTCTGGTCTTGGTGGACGGTGTGCCGGTCCGCTCCTGCGCAGCGCTGGCGGTCCAGCACGACGGAAGCCGCATCGACACCGCGCGCGGCAGTCGATCAGGACTCGACTGCGCCCGGGACTGGATGCGGTCCGCAGGGGCTCTGCAATGCGGCTACTGCGGCCCGGCGTTCGCGCTGACCATCGAGGGACTCGCCGACGCCGGTCCGTCGGCCGTCGCCCCTGGCGCGGTGAGGACCGCAATCAGCGAAACGCTGTGCCGGTGCAGCGGATACGCCGCGCTGACCGAGGCCGCGCGCGGTGTGCTCAGCGGCGAACCGGCACCGGACCGGACCGGCCGTGTCGAGGACGAGCGGCTGCTGCGTGGGCGGGGCGACTTCGTCGCCGGACGCGATCTGCCGGGGCAGTTGTGGGCGCGCGTCGTGCGCTCGGCCTATGCTCACGCCGGGTTGCGCCGCGTTGATGCGGAAACCGCCGCCGCACTGCCCGGCGTGGCCGCCGTGCTGCTGAACACCGATCTGCCGCAGTCGCTGCGCTTCCTCCACGAGGATCTCGGCGGGCCGCCGGAGCCGTTGCTGGCCGGGACCGAGGTGCGCTACGTCGGACAGCCGATCGCGCTCGTGCTGGCCGAGACGCCGGAGGCGGCCGAGGACGCCGCCGATGCGGTCGGGATCGAGTACGAGCCGCGCGAAGCCTTGCCGGGTCCCGAGGAGCCGGCCCCGCTGCCGCCGCCCGGCGACCCCCGGTGGACGTCCCGGCAGACCCAGTTCGTCGCAGCGGCGCAGCCGCCCGTCGTGCTCCCGGACGGCGCGGTCGAACTGCGCCGGTCGTTCCGCATCGCCCGGCAGACCGGTCTGCCGCTCGAACCGCGCGGGCTGCTCGCCCGGCCGGACGATGACGGGCTGACGGTGTGGGGCGTCACGAAGCATCCACAGGTCAATCGGGAGCGGCTGGCCGCGGGGCTCGGGCTGGACCCCGACCGCATCGACCTGCCGTCCGGCGACGTCGGCGGCGCCTTCGGCGTCAAGGGCGAGTTGTACCCCGAAGACCTGCTCGTGCCGTGGTCGGCGGTGCTGCTGGACAGGCCGGTGAAATGGGTGGAGGACCGCGCCGAGCACCTGACGGCGATCAACCACTCGCGCGGCCAGGTCTGGGACGTGCGCATCGCCGCCGACGCCGACGGGCGCCTGCTCGACGCACAGGTGCGCGTCGTCACGGACGCCGGCGCCTATGTCAGGCCGCTCACATCCCTGGTGCCGTACCTGTCCACGGCCATGTTCCCCGGCCCGTACCGGATGCCGAACTACCGCGCCTCGGCCGAGTGCCTGCTCACCAGCCGCACCCCGACCGGCCCGGTGCGCGCGCCGGGGCGCTACGAGGCGAACTTCGTCCGCGAACGCGTACTGGACATGCTCGCCGAGCAACTGGGCCTCGACCCGGCCGAACTGCGGCGTCGCAACCTCCTGACGCAGGCCGACATGCCCTACGACGCGGGCACGGTCAACGAGGGGCCGGTGCACTACGACACCGGCGACTTCCGAGCGGCGTTCGACCGCGCCGTGCAGGCCGAGCGCGCCGACAGGCGGCGGCAGACCACGCCGCGGGACGACGGCCTTCGCCGTGGCAGCGCCGTCGTACCGTACGTCGAGAAGACCGGCCTCGGCGGCGGCGAGACCGCCGCCGCCACCCGCCTGCCCGACGGCTCGGTGCGCATCGACGCGGCGAGCTGTCCCTCGGGTCAGAGCCATGAGACGACGCTGGCGACCATCGCCGGCGCGGTTCTCGGCCTGCCGCGCGACCGCATCACGGTCGTCTTCGGCGACTACGCCTCCGGCGCGCGGGGGCTGGGCACCTTCGCCAGCCGCACGATCATGCACACCGGCAACGCCGTCCACGCGGCCTGCGAAGCACTCATGGCGCTCGCCGACCCGCACGCGGCCGGAGCCGGCGCGGTCGGCCGCTATGACACGGAAGCGCACACCTACCCCTACGGCGCGGTGACGTGCCGGGTGGCCGTGGATCCCGAACTGTTCACCGTCCGCGTCGAGCATCTGGCGATCAGCTGCGACGTCGGCGTGCCGATCGATGCGGCCGTCGTGCGCGGCCAGTTGATCGGCGGGCTGGCCCAGGGAGTGAGCGGCGCGCTGTTCGAACGGCTCGGGTACGACCCCGACGGCCGGCCGACGGCGGGCGGGCTGGATCAGTACCTTGTCGCTCTGGCCGCCGACCTGCCCGACGTCGGGGTCGAACTGCTCGATCCCGCTCCCGACACCGGCCACAGCGCGCCCAACGCCATCCGCGCCAAGGGAGTGGGCGAGGTGGGGATCGCCGCCGCGGGCGCGGCGCTCGCCGCAGCCGTGGCGAACGCGCTGCCCGAACTCAACGGCAGGTTGACCGATCTGCCGCTCACCCCGGCGGTCCTCTGGGCCGCGTCGCACGACACAGACGGTCCGGTCGCGGGCCGGGACGACCATGAAAGGCGCACATGACCGACACCTTCGCCACCTTTCAGGACGCCTACCTGCACCACCTGCGCGCGAGCTTCGAGCAGCCCGAGTTCACCAACTCCCCGCGCGGCCAGGACAGCTTCGAGCGGCTCGGTGTCAGCTTCCGGCTGACCGACCCGGCACAGCGGCACATCCGCCTGCCGGCCCGCAAGACGAATCTCGTGTTCAACTTCGCCGAGGCGCTGTGGTACCTGTCCGGCACCGACGACCTCGCGCACATCGCGTACTACGCGCCGAACATGGTGAAGTACTCGGCCGACGGCACGACGCTCGCCGGCACCGCGTACGGCACCCGGATCTTCCGGCACCGCGGCGGGCTCGACCAGTGGCGCAGCGTGCAGGAAACGCTTGCCGCGGACCGCGACAGCAAGCGCGCGGTCATCCAGATCTTCGAGGCCGACGAGCTGACGGTGCCCGGCAACATCGACGTCGCCTGCACCCTCGCGCTCCAGTTCATGATCCGCGACGACCGGTTGCACGCGGTCGGCTTCATGCGGGCGAACGACGCGTTCCGCGGCGTCGTCAGCGACGTGTTCTCGTTCACCTTCCTGCTTGAGGTCATGGCCCGGCAGCTCGGTCTCGAAATCGGCACGTACACCCACCACGTCGGCTCGTTCCACGTGTACAAGTCGGACGCCGACTGGGTGAACCGCGTGCTGGACCAGGATCCGGGCGATCACGACGGCGAGCCCTTCCCCGCCATGCCGCACGGCGACGTGCGCCTGCACCTTGAGCAGGTGCTCGACTGGGAACGCGCGCTGCGCCTCGACGACCGGCAGCTCGACGCGGACCGGCTCCAAGCGCTCGACCTGCCCGAGTACTGGCGGCACGTGCTCGGCCTGTTCGAGCTCTACCGGCAGATCAAGCACGGCACCCACCAGGACCCCCGCGTGCTCGACCTGCTGCCCGCGGTGTACCGCGACACGGTGATCACCCGATGGCCGGGCCTCGCCGCCGCGCACGCCGTCCGCTGACTCTCCGGCGCGCCGGTACCACGAAAAAACCCCGGACGGCACCAGGCCGGACGGCACCCCGATGGAGGAACCATGCCAGCATCAGAAGCCACCACGACCCGTCCCGCGCTCGGCGCGGTGTTCGTCGGCGGCCCCTTCTTCAACCTGGTGGACCCCGCGGTCGGCCGGATGTCCGAGCGCGACCAGGCCCGGTTCACCCCGCTGATCGAGTACTTCGAGAACCTGGGCGCCACCGTCTACAACGCCCACCGCCGCGAGGCCTGGGGCGCCGAGTTCCTCGGCCCGCTGGAGTGCACCGAGCGCGACTACAACGAGATCGCCGCCTCGGACCTGTTCATCGCCTACCCCGGCATGCCGGTCTCGCCGGGCACCCACGTCGAGTGCGGCTGGGCCAGCGCGCTCGGCAAGCCGATGATCCTGCTGCTGGAGAAGAACGAGAAGCACACCTTCCTGGTGACCGGTCTGCCGTCCATCGCGAACGTCGAGTACATCTGGTTCGACGACCCGGCCGAGATCCTCGGCGAGCTCGACGCCGCGGTCGAGCGCGTGATGGCCCGCACCGGCCCCTCCGGCGCGGCGCGGTGACGACGCACCGGGCCGGGCCCGGCGTCGGCCCCGGCACTGCGCAGGCCGCGCCGTCGGGCTCGGCCCGCACGAAGCAGCGGCAGCCGCAGCGTCCGCAGGAGACCGACCTCGTCCCGGTGTGCCTGACGATCGGTTCGAGCGACTCAAGCGGCGGCGCGGGCATCCAGGGAGATGTCAAGGCATACGCGTCTGTCGGCTGCTACGCGGCGACGGTCATCGTCGGCCTGACCGCCCAGAACACCGACGGCGTCACCGGGCGCTTGAGCGTTCCCGTTCCGTTCGTGCTCGAACAGCTCGACACGGTGCTCGCCGACCTGCCGTGCGCCGCGGTCAAGCTCGGCAGCACCTGGAGTGCCGAGCTGCTCCGCGCGCTCGGGCCGCGGCTCGCGCGCCTGGCCGCCGACGGCGTGCCGATCGTCGTCGACCCGGTCATGGTCACGGCCGCCGGTTCGCTGCTCGCCGATCCGGCGCAGACGCGTGACGCATTGTTCGAGCACATCTTCCCGTCCGCGACCGTCGCCACCCCGAACCGCCAGGAGATCGGACTGCTGCTCGGCGACGGCGGGCCCGGCCCGGCGGCCTCGCGCCGCGAACTGGCCGAGGCGCTGGTACGCGCCGGGGTGCCCGCCATCCTGGTCGCCGGCGGCCCGGGCGAGGCCGGGGACTGGTACTTCGACGGCGCCCGGCACGAGCAGCTCGACGGCGCCCGGCACGCCACCGGCGCCGAGCACGGCGTCGGCTGCGCGCACTCGACGATCCTCGCCGGCCTGCTGGCCCACGGCTACAGCCTGTACGACGCCGCGATCGAGGCACAACGCCGCGCCGGCACGGCCGTCCTCGGCGGCCACACCGACATCGGCGCCCGCCTGCACCCGGTGGACGCGCTCGGCCTCAGGGAGCGCGCCGAGCAGGTCCGGCTGCGCTTCGCGCCGGGAGAATAAGGAGCCTTCGGAATGTCACCCGAGATCAGCGTCGTCATCGCGACCCGTGACCGGCCCGAGCAGTTGGACCGTGCGCTGCGAAGCCTCGTTCTACAGACCTTCGACGACCTCGAAATCGTCCTGGTCAACGACGGCGGCGCCGACACGAGCGCCGTCACCGCCGCCTACGCGGACCGGCTGGAAATCCGCACCCTGGAGTTCCCCGACAATCGCGGCCCGTCTGCCGCCCGCAACGCGGCCGCCGCGATCGCCCGCGGCCGCTACGTGGCGTTCCTGGACGACGACGACGTGTTTCTGCCCGACCACCTCGCACGAGCCGTCGGACCGCTGCGCGCCGGCACGGCGGACTTCGTCTACACGACGGCGCTCGTCTCCAGGGTTCCGATCGAGCCCGCCGCCGACCTGTGCCCCGAGGACCTGGCCGCGGCGGCTCCCGCAGCGTTCGACTACGAGTTCGACCACGAATTCCTGCGAGTCCTCAACTACATCCCGCCGGTCGCAGTCGTCTGCCGCAACTGGAACGGGACCGGCGCCGCGTTCCCCGAGGAGCGCCGGGCCGGCGAGGACTGGGATTTCTGGCTCGTGCTCATCCGCAGGCACGGTTACCGGGCCGTGCACGTCGATGCCCCGACCGCCGTCTACCACCGGCTCCCCCGCCATGGGGCATCGTCAGACCCACTCGGCGACGCGAGCCGGATGCTGAAGGTCTTTCACGAGTCCTATCTGGACATGTGTGAAAGCCGGTGGCCGGTACCCGCCGACACGCCGTCCGCACAAGCTCGTGCACACGTCCTACGTGCCTACGACTCGGCTTTCTCTCGGCTCGATGGCGGAAAGCCGCTCCCCGACCTGTGGTACGAGCACCTCGTCCGGCTGCTCTACCACACGTACGCCGTGGGCGGCCGCAATGCTCATCAGACCACCGATATAGCCGATATAGCGGATGACATCCGTTCCATTTTCGACTGATCCATCCGTATCAGAGCACTCAGACAGGAGAGCCGGCACCAGTGGCCGACACCGAGAAGCACCTTGATGCCGAGGCGATCGACGCACGCATGGGCCGCCTTCCGCTCTACGCGGTGTTCACGCGCCCCCGCGCCGGCTACGACCTGTCCAGCCCCCAGGCCGACGCCCTCCTGCTCGAACACCTGGGCTGGCTCCTCGACCTCCAGGACCAAGGCCGCCTGGTCGCCGGCGGCCCGCTGGACTACGGCAGGCCGCCGCGCTCCGGCGACCCGATCATCAACGCCAGCGGCATGTTCGTCCTCGCCGCGGCCAGCGAGGAGGAGGCCGCCGCGATCGTCGCCGACGAGCCCTTCACCCGCGCGGGCTGGCGGACGTGCAGCATCTGCACGTGGCTGCTCAACGAGGGCATCGTGATCGACGCGGCCCGCCCCGCCGTGGACGCCTTCGGCGCCGGCCTGCACGATCCGGCGACGCCGGCTTGGGCGGGCCTGGTCGAGGACAGCGGTGCTGGCTGGTAGCGACTGCCAACCTGAACCCCGGCCACTCGCCGCGCGCCACCAAGGGCATGTTGAGAAGCTGGGTAGGGGCCAGACTCACGGCGCCTGTCACTCACGCTCGTCGCGTTATCGCGTCGTGTCCATACCTCCAGCATGGACACGACCCTCCGCCTTGCGATCGCACGCACCAGACACCGCGCCCTGATCCGACCCCTGCTTCTCAGACACGCCCTAACCGTCGATCGCCTCGCGCAAAGCAGCCTCCACGTCGCCGGGCGCCAGCTCGCCGACGTGGTGCCTGTGCACGGCCCTGACCATGTGCTCGTACCAGAGCGGGGCGAGCAGCTTCTTGCTCTCTTCCAGCTGGCTGAAGGCCAGTTCGTACGTACGCAGGACGAACGAGCGGCCCTTCGCGGTCAACGACTGGTCGTCCACCTGCCACCGGGCACACAGCCTCGTGTAGGAGTCGTGGAAGAAGCGAAGTGCGCGCGCCTGCGCGGCTGCGGGATCGGCCTCACCACCGTGCCGGGGGAGCCGATGGTAGATGCCTGACTCGACGTCGACGTGCCGGAAACGGTACCCCGCCGCCGCCAGCCGCAGCCACATGTCCCAGTCCTCCGCAGCGCGCACGTTCTCGTCGAACCGGGGCCCGCTGGCTCCCGGCGGCCGCATGACCACGCCCAGGGTCGGAATGCAGTTGGCCACCAGCAGGAAGTCGCGGTCGAAGTCGTAGTCGAAGACACGGACCGCGTCACGGTAGCCCTCGCCGGACAACTCGTGCCGCTCGGTCGAGGCCTTGGTGGTCGTGTAGACGAAATCCGCCGAGCCGTCGGCCAGCAGCGGCAGGATGGCGTCGAAGTGCCCCGGCAGCAGAACGTCGTCGTCACCGAGGAACGCGACGAAGTCGCCGTCGGCCGCTTCGAACCCGGCGTTCCTGGCCGCCGCCGGCCCGAGGTTCCCGGGATTCGTCACCAACTCCAGGCGCATGTCGTCGCGGAACGGCGCGACCACGTCGTCGAGACTCGCGCCGCCGTCGTTGACCACGACGACCTGGATGTCCTCGACGTCCTGCGCCCGGAGGCTGGCCAGCGCATAAGGCAGGGAAGCCGGCCGGTCGTTGGTCGGGATGACGACGCTGAGCTTCTGATCCACGTTCGCACCTGTCCTCTCGCTGAACCGATCATCGAACCCTGACGCCTGATCAGGACCGGCGTAGCGAGGGCCGGAGGATGGGATCGTAAAGATCCGCCTCGAAGCCGTGCGGCGGCGCGGCATTCGCGGCAAGCCGCGACGGATCGACCAGCACGTCCCAGAACCGCTCGCCGCGCCGGTCATGGCGGCCATCGCCGTATTCCCGACCGACACTCTTCGCATGCGCGTCCATCACGGCCCGCCAGTCCTGGCCGTCTTCCGGCCAGAGCATCCGGTGCTGGGACGCGTAGCACTGGACCGCGGACAACTTGATCTCCCACGCCTGATCGTCGACGGGTTCGACCGCGGACGGACCCACCGCAGCCCACTGCGGCAGTGGCGGGAACCGCGAGGTCCACTCCGCGTAGGGAAGGTCCTCCCAGAACCGGACAGGCACACCGGCCACCGGCGCCGCGGCGAGAACCGCATCCCGCGTCCGCCGATGGTCGACGTGCCGGCCCACCGCCGCGCAGGTAACCACCAGATCAGGACGCCGCGACGTGAGCAGCCCGTACACATGGGCCGTCAGCGCGGCCCGCAGTTCCTGTTCGTCGCCGCCGGTGTCCTCAGCACGTTTCCAATCATCCCTGACAAGCCAGTCCCCGTCCGGAGCCCGGCGATACAGTTCATCCAGAAAATCCGCGTGCTCCACCCGCGTGCCGAGCTGCCGATGCGCACAGCGGTCCTCGGCCCTGCGCCGCTCGACCGGGTCCTCGGTCAGGCCCCAGAGCTCGTGCATGAAAACCGCGGGCGCCGAATAAGGGGGCTGCGGTACACCGGCGAAGAGCGTGACCACCTCGACAGTGTCTCCGCGCGATACGAAACCGCGCAGCTGCCCTGACGCCGACAGCGCCGCATCATCCAGGTGAGGCGACACGGCAAGAATGAGCGACATTCACATTCCCCTTGACCGGCGCCGCCGGCTAGGTCGGCCAACAGCCGAAGCGGCAGCTATTCCGGAGCTCCGGATATCACGGCAATTTGCCATTTCCCAATAATCAAGAAATCAAGCGGCAAAGACTTTCCCCGCCGATAACGTTCTCGCCCGACCACCGGAGATTATCCCCGCCACCTGCGACAGTCAACCCTTCCCACTTAAACACCGGCGACCCGAGCGCAGGCACACGGCAAATTCCACCCATTCCGCACAGTGGACAGCACGACAATGGATTCGCTAGCCTACGGCCACCCCAACCGCAATCTGTGGCACTCAATGATGCAATCGATATCACGCCCGATCCGGTCGAGCCAGAGAGATATGAAATGCCTTACATCATCGGTGAGGACAGGGACAGAGACGCGATGCCACGGTTCGTGGGTCCGCTGGCCAGCGCCGCCGAACACGCGATCCTCACCGGAGACCCGGAGCGCGTCCCGGCTCTCGCCAAGGAACTGGGCTCCATCACCAACACGTGGTCGTATCGCGGTTACGAGTGCGTCGAGGTCACCGCCGACGGCCGGCCGTTGCTCATCTGCTCGACGGGGATCGGGGGCCCGTCGACCGCCATCGTCACCGAAGAACTGGCCCGCCTCGGCGTGCGCACTCTGGTCCGGCTCGGCAGTTGCGGCGCCTTGCAGCCGGACGTCGAGCCCGGTGACATAGTCATCTCCAGCGGCTGCGTTCGCGACGAAGGCACCAGCGGCCAGTACCTCCCGGCCGAGTTTCCCGCGGCGCCCCACAGCAGCATTCTGGTACGCCTGATGAACCAGGCAGAACAAAGTGGTCTGCGACACCATGTCGGCATCACCCACTGCAAGGACGCGTTCTACGCCGAGTACCCCGCCGGTTTCCCGCTCGAAGAGCACTGGCGCTCACGCTGGAAGGCCCTGCGTACGGCGGGCGTCCTCGCCACCGAGATGGAAGCCTCCGCGCTCTTCGCAGTGGCACAGGTACGAGGGCTGAGGGCGGGCGCCCTGTTCGTCGTCGTCAACGGCGAGATGCCCGCCGCGGACGTCATCCGCAGAATCAGCGACGCGGCACGCATCACCCAACTCGCGATGCTACAGCCGTAAAACCCCTGACACCCGACGGGCTCGCCGCACATCGCCCGAGCGTGATACAGGTAAAGTTCGGCGTCGGCGAGCCCGACAGGGCGTGCAGCGTGCAGCCAGGCCAGCGCGGCATGACGTTCTCGTGGCGAAGAAGTGGCGGAGAACCAGCCGTCTCCCGCCCTTCGGCCCACACGGGGTACGGCCACCCGCAGCACACTGAGAAGACGACCGGTGGTCCGGTCGCGATGAACCATCACCAAGTACGGCTTCTGACTTACGCCTGGAACGGTCACAGCGTGCACAGCGTGTCCTGACAAGTCACCGCCGTGAGCTCACCATGCACCGGGTGTGCACTTGCTGCAATGCGATCCCTCTCTCGCGCCGGATCCAGATACCCGGACCGTTCTGCACCGGGT
>NZ_DASYZI010000028.1:0-26666 GCF_035946395.1 Actinocrinis sp. | reverse complement strand
TCGTCCTTCCCGTCGCGCTCGCGCGCGTCGGCAGCGAACGAGGCGATGCCGCGCAAGAGCACCTCAAGCCCGAGTTCGAAACGGTCGAGGCCCTCGGGCTGCTGGCTCATCAACGGCCCGGCCAGCGCCACGACGTTGGGGAAGCGGTCGGCCGGCAGCGCGGCCAGGTAATCGCGGATCTCGGCCATCTGCCCGGCGATACGCTCCTCGTCCGCGTCGGCGAAGCGCGTGCGCCACATGTCGTCCTCGACCGCCCACGAGATCAGGAACTGGCCGATCAGGTCCCCGGCGAACGCGGCGACGCCGTCAGGCACGCCGCCGGCCCGCATGATCGCCAGCTGGATCTCCACGAGGCGCAGGCCGTTGGACCCGAACGGGATCCGGCCCTGGAACGCGCGGGCCACGTCGCGGTGCGAGGTCAGCACCTCGTGCGCCAGGCGAATCGTGTCCCGCGCCAGGTCACGCCAGTTGTCCGCGGTCGGCTCGGTCTCGGGCCAGCGATCCGCGGTCTCGCCCATGACCCAGTCGAAGATGAGATCAAGCAGTTCGTCCTTGTTCGCGACGTAGGCGTAGAGCGAGGCGGCGCCGGTGCCGAACTCATGCGCGATCCGCCGCATGGAGACGGCGTCCAAGCCCTCACCGTCGACGATCCGCATCGCGGCCGCGACGATCGCCTCCCGGCTGAGCTGCGGCTTGTCCGCCCGGCCGGCCCGGCCGGCCTGTGCGGCCTTCGGCCCCGCCCATGGCGGCGGGGCGACGCCGAGCCTGCCCCGCTGTGCCTTGTCCCGCGCGATGGTCATCCGCGCTCCCGGTCCTCGTCTCGGCGCGGCTGCTTTCAGTCCGCTGACTCCTGCCTCACGTTCGACCGTACCCCCGGACGAACAGTGTACGCAATTCACGAACAGTGTACTTGACTCGAACATCGTACGACTGTAGAACGGTGTTCTAATACCAAACACCGTTCCAGGAACAAACACCGTTCGTTCCATACTTCCGCTCGCACCACGCTCACACCATGCTCAACACCACGGGGAGGCAGCCATGTCGACCACCACCAATCAACCCCCACACAGCCCGCGAGACGCCAGCACCGGCAACACCGCCGCTGGCGCCACCGCCGCGACCACCACCAAACCGACCGGACTGCGCCCCTCCAAGCTCCAGTGGCTCGTGCTGCTCACCGTGCTCGGCGCGGACGTCATGGACCTGCTGGACTCGACCATCGTGAACGTCGCGGCGCCGTCGATCGCCCGTGACCTGCACGCCTCCAGCAGCCAGTTGCAGTGGGTCATCGCCGGCTACACCCTGGCCATGGCGGTCGCGCTGATCACCTCGGGCCGGATGGGCGATCTCTACGGCCATCGGCGCATGTTCCTGATCGGCATTGGCGCGTTCACCGCGTTCTCCGCGCTCAGCTCCGCGGCCGGCGACCCACAACTGCTCATCGCCGCCCGCGCATTACAGGGCCTCTCGGCGGCGATCATGCTGCCGCAGGGTCTGACGATCATCCGCTCGGTCTTCCCGCCCGCTCAGGCCGGCGCCGCGATGGGCATCTTCGGCCCGGTGATGGGGCTGGCCGCGACGCTCGGGCCCATCGTCGGCGGCGCGCTGGTCCAGGCGAACCTGTTCGGCTCGCAATGGCGCTCGGTGTTCTGGGTCAACCTGCCGCTCGGCCTGCTCGCCTTCGCCTTCGCGTGGCGAGTCGTCCCGCGTGGCCGCGAGCGTTCGCACGGCATCGACGCCCCAGGGCCGACGCTCGACGTCGCCGGGATGCTGCTGTCGGGCCTCGGCATGCTGCTGCTGGTCTATCCGCTGATCCAGGGCCGCGAAAAGAACTGGCCGGCCTCCATGTTCGCGATGATGGCGGCGTCGGCTCCGGTGTTCTCACTCTTCTGGCTCCAGCAGCGCGGGCGGCAGCGTCACGGCCGCACGCCGCTGGTGACCCCGTCGGTGTTCGCCAAGCGGGCGTTCAGCGGCGGGCTGGTGTACGGGACCTTCTTCTTCGCCGGAATGGGCGCGCTCTTCCTGGTGCTGATGCTGCACATCCAGCTCGCGCTCGGCTACAGCTCGCTGCACGCGGGCCTGACCGGCCTGCCGTTCTCGCTCGGCGCGGCGATCGGCGCGGGCCTCGGCGGCGGGCTGCTGGCTCCCAGATACGGCCGCAAGGTGCTGCACGGCGGCGGCGTGATGATGGCGGCCGGCATCGGCGGCGTCGCCTGGACGGTCGACGCCGCCGGCCGGTCGCTGACCACCTGGGACCTGGTGCCCGCCTACGGCGTCTGCGGCCTCGGTATGGGACTGCTGATCACGACCTTCTTCGCGACGGTCGTCTCAGCGGTCGACGACGAGGAGACCGGCACCGCAGGCGGCGTGCTCAACGCGGTGCAGCAGCTGGCGAACTCGCTCGGCGTCGCGCTGTTCGGCACCTTGTACTTCGACTCGCTGCGCGCGGGGCACAGCTCGGTCAGCGCCACCTCAAGCACGCTGTGGTTCGCGGGCGCCCTGGTCGTCCTCTGCCTACCACTGGGCTTCCTGCTGCCGCGCTTCGCCCGCACGGACCTCGAAGCACACTGACACTCGCACGCGTGCCGCCCTACTCGGCGAGGTCCGTGGACAGCGCGAGCGGCCGCAGCCGGTCGAGCTCGGCGCGCATGAAACAGTGAGCGCGTCATCGCTCAGGTGGCGGAGCTGACCGAGTGCCTGAACCTGATCAGCCGGAAGATCGAGGTGTACGAGGCCTCACTCATCGGCGGTGAGGCCTGTCTCACGCGTGAGGGCGCGGACGCGGCCCGAGCGTGAGTCGGCGTCGGTCGCCGGTATCAGTTGTCGGCTTCCGAAGCCGGGATGAACTCGGCGGCGGCCTCGGTGCCCTTCTTGCGGAAGCGCAGCGCCTCCCACAGCGGGCCGGGGATCATGTGGATGCCGTAGTGCGCGCGGTGGTGGGCGACGCAGAGTACTTCGAGGTTGCCCGGGGACTCCGCCCACACCTGGAACTCCTCGTCGTTCGCGAAGTGCAGCCCGAGCGCCTGCTGGACCTTCGCCGGATCGACCTCGTTGATCTGGGAGAACTCGATGTAGGTGTGGTGCAGCTCCGGATCGCCGTTGCACAGGTCGTCGTTGATCATGCACTTCCACAGGCCCTGCCGCTTGAGCCGGGACTTGGCCTGCTCGAACAGGTGGTAGTGCGGGTCGTCCTCGCGCGGCTGGTGGTCCGGGATGTGTGAGAGCACGTGCAGCGTCATCGCCTGGTCGTGCGCGGCGGTCACGGCGGCCGCGGTGGAGGCGGCGTGGGTGTGGCTCGGCCCGGACGGGGCGTGCGCCGCGGAGGCAGCGGTCGCAGTGTGCTGATGCGGAACCGTGGCCTTCGCCGCGGGAGCCGCGGCGGTCTTCGCAGTGGCCTTCTCGGCGACCGCGGCAGGGGTGGTCTTCTTCGCCGCGGTCTTCTTGGCAGCGGTCTTCTTCGCCGGCTCGGCGTGCCCGTCACCGTCCGCGTGACCGTGCCCGTCCGCGTGGCTGTGTTCCTCGGCGTACTTCTCCGCCGCCTTGCGCTTCGCCTCCTCCTGCTTTTCCTTCTCGTCGTCGTTGAAGAGCTTGTCGAACAGGCCCATCGGTACCGTCCCCCTGGCGAAGCAAGCGAGTCGAAACGTCGGAAGGAAGGTATCCATATCGCAGGGCTCTATCAACAGCCGCGAACGCCCACCAACCAGGACGGTATGGGACCATCCGGGCTGGTGAAAAGCGATGTGACGGGCATTGCGCCCATCCGATTCGACGCCGCGTCAGGCGACCCGGGCCAGAACCTCGGCCGCGAACACACAGTCCTTCTCGGTAACGTCCAGATGCGTCACCAAACGCACCAACTGAGGACCGAAGGCTGATACGCGTACATTGTGCTGCGCGGCGCGCGCGGCCAGGGCCGGGGCATCGGGCACGTCTACGAGCACGATGTTGGTCTCCGGCATGCGCACCGCCAGACCCGCGGCGTGCAGCTGCCGGTACAGCAGGCGCGCGTTCGCGTGGTCCTCGGCGAGGCGGCCGATGTGGTGATCGAGCGCGTAGATGCCCGCGGCGGCGAGCAGGCCGGCCTGCCGCCAGCCGCCGCCGAGCCGATGGCGCATCAGCACGGCCTGCGCACGCTGCTCGGCCCGCAGCAATGCGACCGAGCCGACCGGGGCGCCGAGCCCCTTCGACAGGCAGACCGACATGGTGTCCGCGATCTCGCCGTAGAAGCGCAGCGGGGCGCCGCTGGCGATGTGGGCGTTCCAGATGCGCGCGCCGTCGATGTGCACTGCGATGCCGTGCGCGTCGGCCACCTCGCGGATCGCCCGCAGATGGTCGACGCCGTACACGGAGCCGCCACCGCGGTTGTGGGTGTTCTCCAGCTCGACCGCAGTGGTGCCCAGCGTGTGCGGGATGTGCGGGCGGATCAGGCGTGCGACGTCGTCCGGCGTCAGCAGGCCGTTCGACGTCAGCGTCGTGCGGGTCTGGATTCCACCGTGCCAGGCGAGGCCGGCGTCTTCGTGCGCGAGGATGTGCGCGTCGGCGTCGGCGATCAGCTCGCCGCCGGGCCGCACCAGCATCCGCATCGCGATGTGGTTGGCCATGACACCGGTCGGGACGAACAGCGCCGCCTCGAACCCGAACATGTCGGCGACCTTCGCCTCAAGCGCGGCGACCGTCGGGTCCTCGCCGTAGACGTCGTCGCCGACTTCGGCCTCGACGATCGCGGCGCGCATCGCCGGGGTGGGCTTGGTGACAGTGTCGCTGCGCAGGTCGACCACTGTGTCTGGTTCCATCGCCGTGCTTGATTCCATCACCGTGTCTGATTCCGTCACAGTGTCTGTTTCCGTCGCTGTGTCTGATTCCACCGCTGTGCCCTCATCCACGCCGGTCACGCCGCGCTCCGGTACATCTCGGCCACCAGGAAGGCCAGGTCGAGCGACTGCGAGCGGTTCAGCCGCGGGTCGCAGGCCGACTCGTAGCGGGTGCCCAGGTCGCCGAAGGCGATCTCGTCGCCGCCGCCGACGCACTCGGTGACGTCGTCGCCGGTCAGCTCGACGTGGATGCCGCCGGGGTGGGTGCCGAGCGCGCGGTGCACCTCGAAGAAGCCCTTGACCTCGTCGAGCACGTCGTCGAAGCGGCGGGTCTTGTGCCCGCTGGGCGCCTCGAAGGTGTTGCCGTGCATCGGGTCGCAGATCCAGGCGACCTGGTGGCCCTCGGCGGTGACCTTCTCCACCAGCGCGGGCAGCTTCTCCCGGATGAGCCCGGCGCCCATCCGGATGATGAAGGTCAGCCGCCCGGGCTCGCGGTCCGGGTTGAGCCGGTTCAGGTACCGCAGTGCGTCGTCAGAGGTCGTACTCGGGCCGAGCTTGATGCCGATCGGGTTGCGGATCCTGGAGAAGTACTCCACGTGCGCGCCGTCGAGGTCGCGGGTGCGCTCGCCGATCCAGACGAAGTGCCCTGAGGTGTTGTACAGGGCGCCGGTGCGCGAATCGGTGCGGGTGAGTGCGGCCTCGTATTCGAGCAGCAGCCCCTCGTGCGAGGAGAAGAACTCGACGGTGCGGGTCTCCTCCGGATCGACGCCGCAGGCGCGCATGAAGTCCAACGCGCGCTGGATCTCGGAGGCGAGCATCTCGTAGCGCTTGCCCGAGGGCGAGGTCGCCACGAAGTCGCGGTTCCAGGCGTGCACTTGGTGCAGGTCGGCATAGCCGCCGGTGGTGAAGGCGCGCACCAGGTTCAGCGTGGACGCGGAGGAGTGGTACATGCGCACCATGCGCCACGGGTCGGGCACCCGGGCCTCGGCGGTGAAGTCGAAGCCGTTGACCGAGTCGCCGCGGTAGGCGGGCAGCGTGACGTCGTGGCGGGTCTCGGTGTCCTTGGAGCGCGGCTTGCCGTACTGCCCGGCGATGCGGCCGATCTTGACCACGGGCACCGAGCCGGCGTAGGTGAGCACGGCGGCCATCTGTAGCAACGTCTTGAGCTTGTTGCGGATGGCGTCGGCGGTCACCCCGGCGAAGGTCTCCGCGCAGTCGCCGCCTTGCAAGACGAACGCCTCGCCGCGGGCAACCTGGGCGAGGCGCTGCTTGAGCAGGTCGCACTCGCCGGCGAAGACGAGGGGCGGATACGAGCGCAGTTCGTCGGCGGCCCGCCGGACGGCCGTCGCGTCCGGCCACGCGGGCTGCTGTTTGGCCGGACGTTCGCGCCAGGATTCGGCGGCGGCGTTGTCGGTGCGGTTCGTATCCACCCCTCAAGGCTACGGGACGGCTGTCACGCAGGTAGGACCCATTTCGGTCAGCGAGACGAACGGCCGGTGAGGATTTGCTCCACGGTGTCCAGTTCTTCCGGCGCCAGTGCGGGTGCGCGCAGCGCCGCGACGTTGGTCTCCAACTGGGCGACCGACGAGGCGCCGATGATCGCCGAGGTCATCCGAGAGTCGCGCAGCACCCAGGCCAGCGCCAGCTGCGCCAGCGACTGCCCACGCCCGGCAGCGACCTCGTTCAGCGCCCCGACCTTCGCCATGACCTCGTCGGTCAGTGCCTCCGGCCGCAGAAAGCGACCGACGGACGCGCGTGAGCCGGCCGGTACACCGGCCAGGTACCGGTCGGTCAGGATGCCCTGCGCGAGCGGAGAGAAGCAGATGCACCCGGCGCCGACGTCGGCGAGCGCGTCGAGCAGTCCGTTCTCGACCGAACCGCGGTGCAGCATGGAGTACGGCGGCTGGTGGATCAGCAGCGGGGTGCCCAGGTCGCGCAGGATCGCCGCGGCGGCGCGGGTGCGTTCGGGGTCGTAGTTGGAGATGCCGGCGTACAGGGCCTTTCCGGAGCGCACGGCCGCGTCCAGCGCGCCCATCGTCTCTTCAAGCGGCGTGTCCGGGTCGGGGCGGTGGTGGTAGAACACGTCGACGTAGTCCAGCCCCATCCGGCGCAGCGACTGGTCCAGCGAGGCGAGCAGGTACTTTCGCGAGCCGAAGTCGCCGTACGGGCCGGGCCACATGTCGTATCCGGCCTTCGTGGAGATGATCAGCTCGTCCCGATACGGCCGCAGATCCTGGCCGAACACCGTGCCGAAGTTCGCCTCGGCACTGCCGTAGGGCGGGCCGTAGTTGTTGGCCAGGTCGAAGTGCGTCACGCCGAGGTCGAACGCCCGCCTCAGCACCGCGCGCTGCGTCTGCGGCGGCTGCGCGTCGCCGAAGTTGTGCCACAGGCCGAGCGAGATCGCCGGCAGCCGCAGGCCGCTGCGTCCGCTGCGCCGGTACTGCATCTCGTCGTAGCGGCCTGTTGCCGGGAGGTAATCGGACAAGGTGGACGAGGTCTGCGAAATCACTGTCGGTCCCCTGGTGTTGAGTGTTAACGGGATCCTACGAGGGCGTGGGGATATCCGGTTGCACTTCGTTCGATGAGTCTCGTACTATCAACACGTCAATAATTCGATGATCATCGAACAATCTTCAGCGCAATGCTTCTCAGGGGGTAGGCATGTCCGATGCCGCCAACCGCTCCATGCTCACCGTCGCCGCCAAGCCCGCCGCTGTACCGACGTCCCGAACGACCGCCGAGCCCGATCCGCGGCGATGGCAGACCCTGCCGGTGCTCTTGGCGGCGATGTTCATGGCGATCTTCGACTACTTCGTGGTCAACGTCGCCGCGCCCTCACTGGAACACGACCTGCACGCCACCGACGCCGGGATCGAACTGGTGGTCGGCGGCTACGGCTTCGCGTACGCCAGCGGCCTGATCACCGGCGGCCGGCTCGGCGACCTGCACGGCCACCGGCGGCTGTTCCTGATCGGGATGACGACGTTCACGATCGCCTCCCTGCTGTGCGGGCTGTCCGACAGCCCGGCGATGCTGGTGGCGGCGCGGATCCTGCAGGGCGCGACGGCGGCGGCGATGGTGCCGCAGGTGCTCGCGCTGATCAACCTGATGTTCCCGGTGCACGAGCGGGCGCGCGCGATGGCGGCGTTCGGCGGGGTGATCGGCATCGGCGCGGTGGCCGGCCAGGTACTCGGCGGCGTGCTGCTCGACGCGAACCTGTTCGGCTGGGGCTGGCGGACCATCTTCTTCATCAACGTGCCGATCGGCCTGACCGCCGCGCTGCTCGCCGCGCGCTGGCTGCCCGGCCACGAGCGCCGCGCCGCGACCCGGCTCGACCCGGTCGGCGCGGTCGCAATCAGCGCCGCGCTGGCGCTCGTGCTGGTACCGGTCACCCTCGGCCGAACGGAGGGCTGGCCGCTGTGGACGTGGCTGTCGATCGCCGCCGCCGTTCCGGTCGGCGCCGCGGTGCTGGCCTACGAGTCCCGGCTCGGCCGCCACGGCGCAGCGCCGGTCCTCGACGTCGGGCTGCTGCGTGAGCGGGTCTTCGCGGCCGGCCTGGTGATCGCGGGCGGCTACCTGACCTTCTTCGCCGGATTCATGCTCTGCTTAACCCTGCTGCTGCAAGACGGCCTCGGTCTGAGCCCGCTGACCGCCGGCCTGGCGTTCACCCCGCTCGGCCTGGCCTTCGCGACCAGTTCCTGGTTCGCGAGCAGGTTCGGCCGCCGAGTCGTGTCGATCGGAGCCGCGGTCAGCCTCGCCGGCCTGCTGCTGACCGTCGCGATGCTCGCGGCGCGCGGCGACCACACCACCGCCGGATGGCTGATCCCGGGCATGGTCGTGGTCGGCTTCGGCAACGGACTCGCGCTCCCGTCGATCATCGGCGCAGTGCTGCTCCGGATACCGACCCCGCAGGCGGGCATGGCCGCGGGCGCACTGACGACCGTGCAGCAGTTCGGCAACGCGATCGGCGTGACCGTCGTGGGCACCGTGTTCTTCAGCGTCCTGGGTGCCAAGCCGAACGTGCACGGCTACGTGACCGCGATGACCGTGTCGGCGTCGATCTGCGCCGCGCTCGCGGTGGTCGTCCTCGGCGCCTCGTTCCTGCTGCCCAAAAAGTGAGCGCCCTGCTACAGTCCTCGGCATGTGCGCAATCTTCCAGCTGAACCAGTGGTGGTCCGCCTCACCGGCGGACTTCTGAGGATCGCGCGCACTCCACGACTCGCGAACCGGCCGCCGACCTGGCGGCCGGTTCGCTGTTCTGCGCGGGCATCCGGTCCGGTCCAGGCGGCAGCCGGCCTATCGGAAGGCCGGATGTCATGGACGACACCGTGGTCAGACAAACCAGGGTCAGACAAACCGTGGCCAGACAAGACGCCCTGTCCAGGCAGGATGCACTGGACCTCACTCCCCCGTTCGCGCTGCTGCGACGGGAAGGCAGGGCACGGATCGAGGTGCTGCGCGGCGACGTGATGACCGTCGCGCGGCTGGCGGATCTGCCTGAGTGCGGCGAGCAGCTCGCGCTGGTGCCTTACCGGCAGTTGCGCGAGCGCGGTGACGCCTGTCACGACGACGGGACGCCTCTCGTCACGCTGCTGGTGCGGTCGCGCACCGAGATCGAGATCGGCGACCTGCCCGAGGTTCGTCCGCCACAGCTGCTCAGCGGCGACTTCGACGTCTCCGACGACGCCTACGCGCTCCAGGTCAAGACGGTGCTGGAGGACGAGATCGGGCGCGGTGAAGGCGCCAACTTCGTGCTGCGCAGGACGTTCGTCGGGTACTGCGACGACGTCATGGCCACGGCGCTCGGCGCCTTTCACAGGCTACTGACGCAGGAACGCGGGGCGTACTGGACGTTTCTCGTGCATACCGGTGACCGCGTGCTGGTCGGCGCCACGCCCGAGCGGCACGTCTCGGTGCACGACGGCGTCGCGGTGATGAACCCGATCAGCGGGACCCTGCGCATGCCACCCGCCTCGGCCACCGCCGCACAGGTGCTCGGCTTCCTCGCCGACCCGAAGGAACGCGACGAGCTGGCGATGGTCGTCGACGAGGAGCTGAAGATGCTCGCCGAGGTCGGCGGGCACGGCCGGGTGACCGGGCCGTTCCTCAAGGAGATGCGGAACCTCGCGCACACCGAGTACTACATCAGGGCCCGCACGTCGATGGACGTGCGGCGGGTGCTGCGCGAGACGATGTTCGCCCCGACCGCCACCGGCTCGCCGATCCGCAACGCCTTCCGGGTGATTCAGCGCCATGAGACCGAGGGGCGCGGCTACTACGCCGGCGTGGCGGCGCTGATCGGCCCGCGGCCGTCGATGGACGCCTCGCTGCTGCTGCGCGTGGCTTATCTGGACCCTGCCGACGGATCGGTGCGCATCCCGGTGGGCGCGACGCTGGTGCGCGGCTCCGATCCGTACGAGGAGGTGCGCGAGACGCGGGCGAAGGCGGCGGGCGTGTTGCGGGCGTTCGGGGTCGGCGCCGAGCCCGCTGCCGCCGTGGCCGAGACGCAGCGCGAGCACAGCGACGGGCCGCAGCAGTGGGCTGACGACGAGCGGGTTCGCGCCGCGTTGGCCGAGCGGAACACGTCACTCGCGTCGTTTTGGCTTGAGGAGCACGCCCCGGGCGAGTTCACGGTTCCGGAGCTGCGCGGACGCAGCGTCCTGATCATCGATAACGAAGACGCGTTCACGTCGATGCTCGCCGTTCAGCTGCGCGCGCTGGGGCTGGACGTGACGCGCACGCCGTACGCGGCGGTGGACGGCACCGCCGGATACGAGGAGCACGACGGACTCGACGGCTTCGACCTCGTGCTGCTCGGGCCCGGGCCCGGCGACCCGCGGGATCTCGCGATGCCGAAGGCGCGCGTCGGCAGGACGCTGATCCAGCGGCTGTTCGCGCGCGAGCAGCCGGTGCTCGGGGTGTGCCTCGGTCACCAGTTCCTGTGCGCCGCGCTCGGGTTCGAGCTGGCCCGTCTGCCGGAGCCGAATCAGGGGACGCAGGTGGAGGTGGATCTGTTCGGACGGCGCGAGCTGGTCGGCTTCTACAACTCGTTCGCGGCGCTGGCGCCGCGCTTCGCGGTGCCGGGGCTACGGATCGCGACGCTGCCGGGATCGCGCGAGATCGCGGCGATGCGCGGGCCGTGGTACGCGGGCGTGCAGTTCCACGCCGAGTCGATCTTCAGCCGGGACGGGCTGGGGATCCTGCGGCGGGAGATCAGCAGGCTGCTGAGCCCGGACGCGCCAGGGGAGTCGAGCGCACAGTAAGGCCGTCACGGCCACAGCGCAGTGCGGGCGCGGTCGAGGGCGGTGGCCACGGCGCCGGTCAGGATCGGGTTGCCGGGCACCGCCGTCGTCCGCACGCGCGTCGGCACGGGGCACACGGCGGCGAGCCGCTGTTCGACGGCGTCGGCCAGCGGTTCGCCACCGAGCCGGCCGAGCTCGCCGCTGAGGACGACGACGCCGGGGTCGACGACAAGCGCGAACGCGGCGGCGCCCAGCGCGATGCGCTCGGCCAACTGCGTGCGGAACGGGGCGTGCCCGACGTCGGTCGGCTTCACGCCGTGCCTGGCGGCGAGGTCGGTCACGGCGGCCGGGCGGACCAGGTCGTACAGGCCGCCGGTGCAGTCGTACGGGCTGATCTGCGGGCCGGCGCCGGGCACGGCGAGGAAGCCGAGCTCGCCCGCGCCGCCCGAGGCTCCGCGGCGCAGCACACCGTCCAGGACCAGGCTCGCCCCGACGCCGAAGTCGCCGAGCCACAGCAGGCCGAAGGAGTCGATGCCGAGCGGGCCGATCGCCCGGTGCTCGGCGATGCCGGCCAGGTTGACCTCGTTGTCCAGGGTGACGGCGCCGGGGTCGAGGCCGGTGCGCTCCCGCACCGCCTGGGCCAGCTCGGCGTGCCAGCCGGCGTCGGCGGTGACCGGGCGGGCCAGGCCGGTCACCGGATTGATCAGGCCGGGCATGCCGATGCTCACCGAGGCCAGCGGCCCGGCCGCGCTCGACACGCTGACCGCCTCCGCCAGAACATCGGTGACCGTGTCGAGCGCGGCCGGCGTGGCTGTTCCGGGCTCGATCGGCGCGGCACGCTCCGCGAGCGTGCGCCCGGCGAGGTCGATGACCGTCATGTAGACGATGTCCGTGCGCACGTCGATGCCCGCGACGCAGGCGCGGTGCCCGGCCAGCGCGTAGAGCCGCGCGTTCGGGCCGCGCCGGTCCGCGCCGACCTCGCCGATCTGCTCGACCAGCCCCGCGCTGCCGAGCCGGCCGAGCAGCTCGGTGACCGTCGGGCGGGCCAGGCCGGTGGCCTCCTGCAACTGTCCGGCGGTCAGGGCGCCGCGCGCGTCGAACGCCGCCAAGGCCGCGCGGTCGTTGATCGCGCGGGCGGTCTGCGGCGTCGCGGGCTGGGGGGACATCGCTCGCTTCCGAGTCGGCGGGTCTCCCGCAGAACGTACCGCAGTTCTCGACGAGTTCTTCATGCGCGTTCTACCTGCGCGGCGCCCTTCGTGAACGCAGCGCGCGCACACGCAAAACGGCACCGTGCGACGTCGTGACGTCCACACGGTGCCGTTGACCGGCGCCGCAGGTCCCGGCCTCAGCCGAACAGGATCTTGGCCTCTTCGTAGAGCGACTTCGGCACGAGCTTGAGCTCGGTCGTGGCGTCCGAGAGCGGGACGCGCACGATGTCGGTGCCGCGCAGCGCGACCATCTTGCCCCAGTCGCCGTCGTGCACCGCGTCGATCGCGTGCAGGCCGAAGCGGGTGGCCAGCCAGCGGTCGCGCGGGGTCGGGGTGCCGCCGCGCTGGACGTGGCCGAGCACCGTGGTGCGCGCCTCCTTGCCGGTGCGCTTCTCGATCTCCTTGGCCAGTGCCTCGCCGATGCCGCCGAGCCGCACATGGCCGAAGGCGTCGAGTTCCTGCGAGACCAGCGCCTCGCCGCCGTCGAGCGGCGTCGCGCCCTCGGAGACGACCACGATCGGGGCGTACTCGCTCTTGAACCGCGACTCGACCCACTCGATGACCTGGTCCATGTCGAACTTCTCCTCGGGGATGAGGATGACGTTCGCGCCGCCGGCCATGCCGGAGTGGATCGCGATCCAGCCCGCGTGCCGGCCCATGACCTCGACGATCAGGACCCGGTGGTGCGACTCCGCGGTGGTGTGCAGCCGGTCGATCGCCTCGGTCGCGATGGTGACCGCGGTGTCGAAGCCGAAGGTGTAGTCGGTGGCGTTCAGGTCGTTGTCGATCGTCTTCGGGACGCCGACGACGTGCACGCCCTCCTCGGTGAGCTTGGTCGCCACGCCGAGGGTGTCCTCGCCGCCGATCGCGACCAGCGCGTCCACGCCGAGGTCCGCCAGGTTCTGCTTGATCCGCTCCACGCCGCCCTCGACCTTGATCGGGTTGGTGCGGGAGGAGCCGAGGATGGTGCCGCCGCGCGGCAGGATCCCGCGCACCGCCTTGACGCTCAGTTCGCGGGTCATACCTTCGAGCGGGCCGCGCCAGCCGTCGCGGAACCCGACGAACTCGTAGCCGTACTGCTGGACGCCCCTGCGGACGACGGCTCGGATGACGGCGTTCAGACCGGGGCAGTCGCCCCCGCCGGTCAGGACTCCGACGCGCATTGTGATCCCTTCGAAACCGATGTTGAGGGCGGCCGCCGCACCGGGTCGCCCATCTGGCGTGAGGGTAAGGACTCGGCCCAGAGTCTGCACTGTGAGGCCGCTTACGCCGACCGGGAGTCCCGTCGCAACCCGTTGCGGTACGCTCAACGGCGCGTGCTGGGCTCACGTCGGATGCCGGGCGCCGTTGCCCCGTCGCCGTCCCGCCCGCCGCCGTGGCGGGTCTTGCGGCGTTCGGCCTCGGCCCCCAACCTACCGGTTACTCGTCAGTCGCTTTACCCCGGTTCGCATCGCGGACGGGTGACAGGCACGTGAACAACGCGAAACCATACCGGGTGGCGGGAATTTCCCCATACGTCGCGCCCGTTCTTGGTTTTCGAATGAACAATCAACACATCAATTCAGTACATCACCAGTCACGGGAGCCACGGGATGAGCGAGGAGTCCACGCAGACGGCCGGGCTGCCGCCCGCCGCCATACGCACCAGCGTCCGCATCCCGTTGCAGTTCGGGGACGAGTTCAGCACTCAGGCTCAGGCGTTCACCTTCGACGGGCTCGTCGACGGACTGGAGCACGTGGCGTTCGGCCTCGGCCGGTACGCCGAACAGAAGACGCCGCTGGTGCGAGTGCACTCGGAGTGCCTTACCGGGGACGTGTTCGGCTCGGCGCGCTGCGACTGCGGGCCGCAGTTGCGCGACGCCGCGGAGAAGATCGCGAAGGCCGGCGGCTACCTCGTCTACCTGAGGCAGGAGGGCCGGGGCATCGGGCTGTACAACAAGCTCGACGCGTACGCGCTCCAGGACCAGGGCCTGAACACCTACGAGGCGAACGAGGCGCTGGGTCTGCCCTCGGACGGTCGCGACTATGCGGCGGCGGCGCAGATGTTGCACGCCCTCGGCGTGTCGCAGATCCGGCTGCTGTCCAACAACCCGGACAAGGAAGCGCAGCTGATCCGGCAGGGGATCAAGGTGCGGGACAAGGTGCCCACCGGCGTGTTCGTCACCCCGTCGAACCTGCGCTACCTGCAAACCAAGGTCGCCGTCACCGGCCACCGGATCGCGCTGAACCCGGCCGCGTGACGGCGCGCCGACCGGCTCTGCTCGTCTGCTTACTCGTCTACTTCGTGGCTTTCTTCAGCGTGGAGGCGTAGACATCGACGTACTCGCTGCCGGTCATCCGCTCAAGGGTGAGCATGATCTCGTCCGTCACCGCACGCAGCACCACGCGCTCGGCCTCGGTGCCCGCCAACTCGTTCCAGGCCTCGCCGTCGGGCCCGGTGTACCGGGAGAAGTCGAGCGGCTTGCCGAACCAGACGCGGACCCGGCCGCTGGGATGCAGCGTGGGAACCGGGACGCGGCGCCCGGTGGGCTGGACCCGGCGGGTGCCGAAGATGGCGCACGGGACGACCGGGCAGCGTGCGGTCAGCGCGATGCGGGCGACCCCGGTGCGTCCCTTGTAGAGGCGTCCGTCCGGGGAGCGGGTTCCCTCGGGGTACATCCCGACGACGTGTCCCTCGGACAGCAGCCGCAGCGCGGTGGTCAGCGCCGGGTCGGCGGCAGTCGCGCCCGAGCGGTCGATCGGGATCGAGCCGACGCCGCGGAAGAATCCGGCGGACAGCCGGCCCTTGACGCCCCGGCCGGTGAAGTACTCGGCCTTGGCGAGGAACTTGACGGGGCGCGGCGTGGCCATCGGCATGAACAGCGAGTCCGCGAAGGACTGGTGGTTGGCGACCAGCAGGACCGGCCCCTCGGCCGGGAAGTCCCGGGCCCCCTCGGTCAGCGGCCGGAAGGCGAGACGCAGCGGCGGACCGATCACCGTGTTCTTGAGCAGCCCGTAGAACCCGGAGTTCCCTGGCACGGTGTTTTTGCGTACGTCCGAGTCGCTACTGGTCGACGCGTCGGTGTGCGACACGTTACGGCTGCACCTCCCGGGGCGGCGGATCTGGCACGGGAGCCGCAGTGTACCGGCGCCGCCGCGGCTGCGGCGTGCATGACGGAACACAAGGCGGCACGTAAGTCCGAGTGTGCCGTTGGCTGTACGGGAATGCACGCGGCGTGGGACGATGCCCACAGAGCCGGATTCGAGGTCCGCGCCGGAAAGCGGCGCCCAAGGCCCGGTGAGGCGAAGGAGGCGACGGTGGCTGATCCCGCGACCACGAGCGCGTCGCCGCCGATACAGCTGCCGGCACAAAGGTTCGGCTCGGTCACGGGTCACGTGACGGCACGCACTCTCGAGGCGGGAGCTCCGCGATGACCACAGGCGACATGGACCGTCCGGACCGCCCGAGCGAGGGCGATCGACCGGGCGCCGTGGACGACGCGGTGTGGACCGAGTTGGTCGCCTCGTTCCACGCCAGCACCGCCGACCGGGCGGACCTGTGGCCCGACGTGGAGAATCTGCCGGGGGACCCCGACGTGACACAGACCCCTGCGGCGCCTTCCCGCGTCGTACGGCCGGCGTCGCGGCCGGAGCAGGACGTGCCGCCCTCGGCGCCTCCGGCGGTCACGTGGACCGCGGCGGGGCCGCGCGACTGGGATCCGCCGTATGACCCGAGCGACGACGAGGGCTTCGTCCCCCCTCCCCCGCCGCCGCTGCCGGAACTGGGCGTGCCGACCAAGGCGGCATGGCTCGCGGGCCTCGGCGGGCCGGGGTATCTCGCGCTGGCCACGATCCTGCACTGGAACACGCCGCAGTGGGCTGCGTTGCTGTGCGTGCTCGCCGGAGTCATCGGCTTCGGATACCTCGTCAGCCGGCTGAAGGACCGGCCCGACGACGGGGACGACGACCCGGACGACTTCGGCGCCGTCGTCTGAACCTGTTTACCGGTGCCGGGCGAGGTCTGCCGCGCCGATCAGTCCGGCGTCCGGGCCGAGCGTGGCGGTGACGACCTCTGCGAACGGCCGGTCTCCGGTGCCCGCGAGGTTGGCGTGGTAGCTCTTGCGGGTCGGGCTGGTGAGTATCTCGCCCGCGTCGGACACGCCGCCGGCCACCACGAAGACCCCGGGGTCGAGGATCGAGGCGACGTCAGCCATCGACTGGCCGAGCCAGACGCCGATCTCCTCGAAGGCCTCAAGGGCGATCGGGTCGCCCTTACGCGCAGCCTCGGTTATGTGCGCGCCGACGATGCCCTCCGGCGTGCCGTCGCCCAGCGACAGCACGATCTGGGCCCGATCCGGGTCGGCCTTCGCGTGCTCCTTCACGAACCGCGTCAGGGCGCTGCCGGATGCGTACTGCTCAAGGCAGCCGTGCTGGCCGCAGCCGCACAGCCGGCCGTCCGGGACGACACGGTAGTGGCCGAGTTCGCCGCCGATGCCGAAGTGGCCGCGGAACAACTCGCCGTTGAGGACGATGCCGCCGCCCACGCCGGTGCCGATGGTGTAGAGCACGACGTTGGCCTGGCCGACCCCGGCGCCGAAACGGGCCTCGCCCCAGGCGGCCGCGTTCGCGTCGTTCTCGACCACGACTGGCAGGTCTATGAGGGCTTCTATCCTGGACTTGAGCGGCTCGTCGTGCCAGGACATGTTCGGCGCCACCAGGACCGTGGCGCGGTCCGCGCTGATGAACCCGGCCGCGCCGAGGCCGACCGCCTCGACCGGGTAGTCCTTGCGGACGGACAGGGCGGCCTGCGCGATGGCTTCGGCGGTCTGCGCCGAGTCCCTCGGCGTGGCGATCTTGACCTGGTCGAGGATGGCGCCGTTCTCGTCCACCACGCCGGCCAGGATCTTCGTGCCGCCGATGTCGACGCCGATCGTCAGTCCCATGGTCCCCTCACTCCGCCTTTTCCGGCCCGTCCGGGCCGCCGCGACCCTCGTCCGAGCGCTCCTCGCCGCCCTTGGTCCACCGCTGCTCGGCGCCGCGGACGAGCGCGCGCAGCGCCGCCGCGAGCTCCGTGCCCGCTGTGGTGAGATGCCCGGCCGCCTCCGGGTAGTTACGCACGAGAGGATCGACGAACTGCTCGCGGACCGAGTCCCACAGCCGCCGCGCTTCCTCACCGAACGTTCCCGGATCATCCCGTACCGGCTCAGTCCGCGTCCAGTCGGCATTTGGAGTGGTGGTTGCGGGAGGGCGCGTGACGGTGCTCATCTCGACGACTGGAATCTCCTCTTCGTCGTCTTGGACTACGTCCGGGTCCTGCGGCTGCTCGGTCACGGCTGGCCTCCTGCGGGGGACGGGTCTTGCGGGGGCTGCGCCGCCGGTCCGGACACCTCGGGCCACAGCTCCGGGTCGGGGACGAAGCGGATGTTGAGCGCTTGGTCACGCAGCACTGCGCTGGCGACACGGCACCGGCGCAGCACGGGTTGCAGTGGCAGGGTGCGCCGGTACGCGCCTGCGGTGAGGATCAGGTCGTCGCCGCGGCGCACCAGTCCGAGACCGCGTCGGTCGGCCGCGGGCAGCGGCACGACCAGGGTGTATCCGCCCTCGGACCCGGTGAGAACGGGCGACGGCGCGGCGGCGGCCGGTCCGAGGCCGTCACCCGCGCCGTAGGCCGCGGCGGCCACGACGGCGAGTTCTTCCAGGCCGAGCGGCTCGCAGGGCCGGTACGGGATCTCGTGCACCGGGACGCCGGCGAAAGTCTCGGTGAGCGTCTCGGTGGCGATCCGCTGGGCGGCGGACCAGCCCCGCGACCAGCTGTCCCGCGGCGCCTCCAGGATCTGGCGGTTGATCACCAGTCCGTCCAGCCGCAGGCCGTAGAGCGCCAGCGCGGTGCGGGCCGCGCGCAGCCGGGCGATCGGGACGGTGTCCGGGGTGGCGATCAGGCGCACCGAGGAGAGCGGGTCGGACAGCGTGGCGTGCGTGGCGGCGGCCCGGCGCGCGGCGTCCTCGGCCAGTTCGACCAGGCCGTTCTGCGGCAGCGGCAGCCCGGCGAGGGTGGCCAGCATCGGCCGCAGCGCGCGGGCTGCCTGGCCCTCGACCGGGCGGGCGCGGCGCAGCCAGGTCTCGGCGCTGGTGGGCAGCGCGAGCAGCCGCAGCGCGGGGCCGAGCGGCGGCCCGTCGACGACGACCAGGTCCCAGGCACCGCCGGTGACCGCGGCGTTGATCTCGTTCAGGGCGAGCGGTTCGGCTGCCCCCGGCGGGGCGGCGAGTTCGGCCGCGTCGGGGATCGAGACGCCGAAAGTTTCAACGGCGGCACGGAAGCGGGTGGCGGCTTTGCCGTACCACTCCTCGAACGCGGGCTGGGCCGCAAACCGCTGCGCGAAGAGAAGGTCGTCGATTTGAGTCGGGACCGTGCCGACCTGATGGTCGAGGATCGCGGGCAGGTCGTCGGCGTCGTTGTCCGGGCCGAGCGCGCCGAGGGAGAGGATCAGCGTACGCAGACCTCGCTGCGCTCCGTGCGCGGCGGTGGCCGCGGCGACCGTGGTCACCCCGCTGCCGCCCTTCCCGGTGCAGAACACCAGGCGCGTGGCGCGGCCTTGCTCGTCCGGCATGGTCTCCATGGGTGTCTGGCTTCGGCCGCGCGGGCTACCGCGCCGTGGCTTCGACGCGCTTCTTCAGTCCGGCCAGCGCGCGGTCGATGATGACCTTCTCGATCTTGGTCTTCATCATCCCGAACAGCGGGATCTTGGCGTCCACGGCCAGGCTGTACTCGACGGTGGTCGCGGAGCCGCCCTCAGCGGGGGTCAGCACGTAAGAGCCCTCAAGCGAACGCAGCATCTCCCCCTCGACCAGAGTCCAGCGCACGGCGCGGTCCCCGTCGAAGGTGTAGTCGAGCACCTGCCGGTCGCGCAGCGCCCCGGAGTCGATGGACAGGCGCACCCGGGCGGCGCGGCCGGAGTCGGGGTCCTGCTCCAGCACCTCGGCCTGCTTGACCTCTCCGGTCCACTGGGGGTACGAGGGCAGGTCCGCGATGACCGCCATGACGTCGGCGGCGGGCGCGCCGATCTGGATCGAGGCTCTGGTCCGGTCCGCCATCGCCCTGCCTTTCTGCCCCGGCCGGCCGTGCCCCCGGCTCTGCTCGGTTCAGGGTACCGCGCCATCGCGGCGCTAAGGAGGGAACGCGACCGCGGCTCGGACACTAGCTACTCGCCGGTAATGAGATGTACCGTCGGTGCAGGGCCCGCGAAAACCGGCTGTCGTGGTGGAAACGGCGGCGCGCCATGCCGCGTGCCGACGTCGATGCGTACCCGGTAACTTCAGACCATACACTCCCCTCCGTGCTTGAGGAGCCGCGCGTGCGCGAGTTCAGTGTCGAACCGTTGTACGAGGTGCCCGCCGAGGCCAACCTCACCGACCTCGTGCACCGCAACGCCGCCGAGGCGCCCGACAAGGCGGTGCTGGCCCGCAAGATCGACGGCGTCTGGCACGACGTGACGGCCCGTGAGTTCCTGGACGAGGTCATCGCGGTGGCGCGGGGGCTCGTCGCGTCCGGTGTCAATGCGGGCGACCGCGTGGCGATCATGTCCAGGACCCGCTACGAGTGGTCGCTGCTCGACTTCGCGATCTTCGAGGCTGGCGCGGTCCCGGTGCCCATCTACGAGACCTCGTCGGCCGAGCAGGTCGCCTGGATCCTGTCCGACTCCGGCGCGATGGCGGTGTTCGCCGAGCTTCCGGCGAACAACGCCGTCATCGAGTCGGTGCGCGACCGGGCCGCCGGGCTCAAGCACGTGTGGCAGATCGAGTCGGACGGTCGGCCAGGCGCGATGGCGCTGCTCACCGCCGCCGGCGCGGACGTGCCCGCCTCCGTACTCGACGAGCGGCGTGCCACGCTGCGCTCGGATTCGACCGCCACGATCATCTACACCTCGGGCACGACCGGACGCCCCAAGGGCTGCGTCCTGTCGCACGGGAGCCTGATGGCCGACGGCTGCAACGCGGTCGACTTCCTGACGAAGGTATTCCGCGGCGAGACCGTAGGCGAAGATGCCACGACCCTGCTCTTCCTGCCGATGGCGCACGTCTTCGCGCGGATCATCCACATCGGCTCGATCTACGCGCGGGCCAAGCTCGGGCACTGCTCCGACGCGAAGAACGTGCTGCCCGAACTGGCCTCGTTCCAGCCGACGTTCATCCTGTCGGTGCCCAGGGTCTTCGAGAAGGTCTACAACGGCGCCAGCCAGAAGGCGCACGCCGAGAGCAAGGTCAAGGGCAGGATCTTCGACGCGGCCACGGAGACCGCGATCGCCTGGTCGCAGGCGTACGAGGCCGGGAAGGTGCCGCTCGGCCTGAGCCTGAAGCACAAGGTGTTCGACCGGCTGGTCTACGGCAAGCTGCGCGCGGCCCTCGGCGGCAACACGAAGGCCGCGATCTCCGGCGGCGCGCCGCTGGGCGCCCGGCTGACCCACTTCTTCCGCGGCGTCGGGCTGTTCGTGTGCGAGGGCTACGGCATGACCGAGACGTCGCCCGCCGTGTCGGTAAACCCGTACCCGAACGCGAAGGCCGGAACGGTCGGCCGGCCGTTGCCCGGCGTCACGGTCCGCATCGCGGACGACGGTGAGATCGAGGTCAACGGCGCGCTGCTGTTCAAGGGCTACTGGAACAACGACGCGGCCACCGCCGAGGCGTTCACCGCGGACGGCTACCTCAAGACCGGTGACCTCGGCCGCCTCGACGACGAGGGCTACCTGTCGATCACCGGGCGCAAGAAGGAGATCCTGGTCACCGCAGGCGGCAAGAACGTGGCCCCGGCCGTGCTTGAGGACCGCCTCAACGCACATCCGCTGATCAACCAGACCATGGTGGTCGGCGACAAACAGCCGTTCATCGCAGCGCTGATCACCCTGGACCCGGAGGCACTGCCGACCTGGCTGGAGCACAACGGCCGGGACCGGGGCACGCCGCTGGCCCAGCTGGCCGGAGATCCGGCGGTGCTCCAGGAGATCGAGGCCGCCGTGTCGCGCGCCAACGAGGCGGTGTCGAAGGCCGAGTCGATCCGCAAGTTCACGGTGCTCCCGGTCGAATGGACGATCGACGCCGGCCAGATCACCCCGTCGATGAAGATCAAGCGCAACGTGATCGCGGACCAGTTCGCCGAGGAGATCGACAAGCTGTACGCGCACTAGCCTCACCCTCACCCCCACCGTCCCCTCCGCACGTCACCCGGGCGAGCGATATCGAGCGATATGCAGACCGGGACAATCCGGGCTCATCACATCATCGAGCAACGGCCTTACTCAACACCGAGAAACACCCGATTTTCCCCGGATCGCCCTCCACTCATTCAAGTGACGTGCGGAGGATGGGACCACCACAAGCGACAGCACATGCAGTTCACGAACACCGCCCCCCAGCACAAACGCCGCGAATGAACCTTGTAGAAGCAGCGGCATCGATCGCACGGCCCGGCCCCTTCACCGCTGCCGATCACACCCGCTCCTTCTCCTTCTCTCCGTTCCTTCACAGCCAACGATCACACCGCTTCTCCTCACATCTTCTTCTCGCATCGCACCGCTCCTTCTCCCCGTGCCTCCACAACCGGCGCAGGAAAACCAGCAGCAGCAACAACCGCTGCGCGGCCCGGAGCTCCCGTCCCGGGCCGCGCGTTCCCTCATCCGATTATCGGACCATATGCACCATTTCACGCCGGGTAGAGCAGGGTATGAAAATGCTCACGGATGCTGGACCAGCGCCAGCGCCGTTCTACCCACTCCCGCCCGACCGCGCCGAGTTTTGCGGCAAGTTGCGGGTCGGCTAGCAGTTCCGCGACACGTCGGGCGGTCTCCTGGACCGAACGGCCGGGTACCACGTACCCGGTCTCGCCATGCATGACGGCGTCAGGCGCCCCGCCGGAGTCCCCGCCGACGACGGCTAGACCGGTCGCCGAAGCCTCCAGGTAGACGATGCCGAGGCCTTCGACGTCGAGTCCGCCGCGTCGAGTGCGGCACGGCATGGCGAATACGTCTCCGGCGGCGAAGTAGTTCGGCAGTTCTTCCCATGGCAGCTCGCCGGTGAACACGACGTCCCGTTCGACACCTGTCTCGCGCGCCAGGCGTTCAAGCTCCTTGCGGTACGGGCCGCCACTGCCGATGAACAGCGCGGCGTCGGGCACCGTTCGCTTGACGGCGGGCCATGCGCGGATAAGCGTGTCCTGCCCCTTGCGCGCAACGAGACGCGACATACACACGGCCACCGGACGATCCGTCAGGCCGTAGCGCTTTCGGATCTCCGCCGCCTCGGCCGACCCACGCAGCTCGGGCCGGAAACGGTCGGTGTCCACGCCGGGCGACAGCTGCGCCATTCGCGCGGCAGCCTGCGGGCTGAGCACGGCGCCGATCCGGGTACGCTGATACTCGCTCAGGTACGTCACCACGTCCACACCATCACCGATCCGGCGCAGCAGTGACCTCGCACCGGGCACCTGCGCCCAACCGGTCTCGTGGCCGTGCGTCGTGGCGACGAGACGGTCAACGCCGACACGGCGCAGCGCCGGAGCCATCAGGCCGAGCGGGGCCGCCGCGCCGAACCAGACGGTCTCACAGCCCTCGGCCCGGGCGATCTCGCACGCGCGGCGGACCCGGCGCGGCTCGGGCAGCAGGACCGAGGTGTTCTCACGGATCGTCAGATAATCGTGCGCGGCGTCGTACACCCGGCACTCCTCTGCCCGGCCGTGCCAGGTCGAGGCGTAGACGACGACGTCCGCCGGATCGAACCCGTCGACCATGGACTGGACGAACTCCTGGATGCCGCCGGGGCGCGGAGGATAGTCGTTCGTGACGACGAGGGTGCGGGGCATGCCCAAACGCTACGACACCGGCCTGACCACCTTGTCGATCGGCATCGAGTCCAGCGGGGTGAACTGCACTACGGAGCCCGGCCGCGGCGAGTGGATGACCAGTCCGCGGCCGACGTAGATCCCGATGTGGGAACGGCCGGAAAAGTAGACCACGAGGTCACCAGGCCGGATCGCGGAGACCGGGACGCTCTCGCCGGCGTCGGCCTGCTCCTGGGATGTACGCGGCAGCTGAACCCCGGCGCTCGCCCACACATGCTGCGTCAGGCCGGAGCAGTCGAAATCGTCGGGGCCGGTCGCACCCCACACGTACGGCTTGCCGAGTTCGTTGTACGCCGCCTCGACCGCCTTAACGGCACGGCTGGCGTCAGGCGGCGTGAAGGCATCGTTTCCCGCAACCCCGCCGCCGAGACCGGCCGTAGCAGCGTTAGTAGCAGTGCCAGTAGCAGCACTAGCAACCGCATTGGTGATCGCGGACAGCAGGGAACTAAGCGACGGAGCGGAGGCCGGAATCACGGCTCCGAAGCCGTCACCATCGTCGCCACGCGCGAGCGCGGCGGTCACGACGCTGCGGTCCACCGCGTCAAGGGAGTTCAGGCGAGTGCGTGCGGCGGTCAGCTGGGACTCGATATCGGCTCGGTGCTGGGCGAGCTGGACTTCGGCTACATGCAGGTCCGCCAGTTCCGCAGCGGACTCGCGATCCAGTGTGCTCAACGCCTGCCGGGCACTGAGCACGGCCACAACGCGCTGCCGATCCACAATGGCGACGCGGGACGTCAGTCCGGCGCGCTCAAGGTAGCTCTCCGGGTTGGCGGAGAAGAGCAGAGCCATCGCCGGGCTCAGCCCCGCGTCGCGGTACTGCTCAGCGGCGAAGCGACCGAGGTTCCCGGCCACGGCGGCGAGTCGGTCGTGCAGCTGCGCGGACCGCGAGGCGGAACCCGCGACGGCGGACTGAAGACGGGCGATGCGTTCCTCGGTGGCGTCGTATTGCTGCGTGCTAGCCTCCGCCTGCTGGTAAAGCGCGGCGACGCCAGCGACCTGCTGTTTAACGGCGTCGGGGCCGTCCGGCGCAGGCTCAGCGGGATTGGCGGGATTGGCGGGATTGTTCGCAGCGGATCCGCCGCCCGGGTCGGCGTGCGCGATGGCGGGGACCAAGCCGACAGCGGCCAGAGTCGCGGCCACCAGCCCCGTGCGTGCCACCCCATGGCGGCTGCGCGCACGTAAACGAAAGCGTCTATGGGACGCCACGATCGGCGTCACTCCTCTCACGCTCGGTTGCGGCCCGTCCGGTGGTAGGGATAGGGAGGCGTCACTCCGCCGCCCCAATCCCCAATCGATAGGCCGAATGCGCAACGTAGTGAACTCATCACGCTGAGAGCAATGGCGCTTCACCCATGCGGATCAGTGCGCCACCGTGCGGCCAGGCCAGACACCCTCACTCGACTCACACGGCTTCAGTTGCGGTTTCAGTTGCGGTTTCAGTTGCGGGTTTGGTTACAGGTTCCGCAGCGACCCGCGGCCGTCCGGCGCAGGCTCAGCGGGATTGGCGGGATTAGCAGGATTAGCAGGATTGGCGGAGGCGAAGTGCGAGCGAATTCGAGTTCTAATCTCAGCCTTCTGTGAAACTTTGAAACAGTCAGGCGGCGGCGACGGGGTAGCGGGTGGGCGCGGTGGTGTAGTCGCGTCCGGTGAGGTGTGAGGTCCAGGCGAGGGTGTCGTTGGTGCGGTTGAGTTTCCAGTGGTTGTGGGTTTTGTGGTTGTGGTGGCGGCGGCAAAGTGGTGTGAGATTGTCGGGGGTGGTTTCGCCGCCGTTGTTGAAGGGTTGGTTGTGGTCGAGGTCGCAGCGGTCGGCGGGCATGTGGCAGTGCGGGAACACGCACGTGGTGTGCTTGAGTTGGGTGAGGCGCTTGACGGCGGCGCGGGGTGTGTAGGTGCGGGGTGAGGCGTCGATGAGGGTGCCGTCGCTGGCGGTGAGCAGGAAGCGCCATTGCGCGGTGTGCGCTGATGCGATGCGGCGGGTTTGCTCGGGGCACAGCGGGCCGTAGCCGGTAAGGTGACCGGGTTCGTGGCTCAGCCCCAGGAGGGTTTCGATGTTCACCACCACGCTCACGTGCGCCGGCACGGCCGGGAGCGTCGAGAGGGTGAATGACGCTGGTCCGGTTCCGGCGGTGTTGCCGCAGGCAGCGTGGTACAGGAGCGCGGGCAGCAGGTCAGCGCGACGCTGGTCGAGCGTGCGCTTATCGGCGGGATTGGTGTTCTTGTTCTTGCGCTTCGCGCCCTGCGCGAGGGTGGTGAGGGTGCGCATGGCCATCTGCGCCACATCGGCCGCCAGGTAAAAGCTTAACGTGGCCATCCCGTCGTCTTCGGCGCGCAGTTCGACTCGGCGGCGAGCACGCTCGTGACGGTGACGATTCGCAGCAGCCTGCGGGTCGGCGCGCAGCACCGCGCGACGAATGGCCTGGCGGGTGACCGCAGCGCTCTGGCCCGCCATCCGGGGTAGGACGCGGGACTCCACAGCCCGGGCGGCTGGGTCGTCGAGGCCGGCGGTCAGTTGGGTTAGGGCGCGGGCTTGCTCGATGGAGACCTCACCCAGGGAGAGCTGGTGCAGGGTGCCGGGGAACAGGCGGGTGAGGGCGTGGGCGTCGGCCAGCCGCGCCTGGGCGGTAGCGGGGGACCAAGCCAGGGCGGCACTCAGCTCACTTTCCACCAACCACAACCAACCGCCACCCCCACCCCTATCGCCACCGCCATCGCCACCGCCACCGGTTTCCGGCTCGTGACGGGCCAGAGCAGCCAGGCCGCGGACCAGCCCGGCATGCGCGTGACGCAACAGCCGCTCCCACGCGAGCACCGCATCCAGGCAACCAGCCGCCGAGAGATCATCGAACACCAGTTCGTCCAGCGCTCCCGCGCACGGCACCGACCCGGCCAAGCGCGCAGCCATTGCATCCGCATGCGACCGGGCCACGGCAGCGACTGTGGCAGTAACTGTGGTCGTGATTTCGGGAGCAATCTCAAGCGTGTTCATGGTGGGCCTCTCAGGTGTGCCGGTGGCATCGACGCAGGTGGTGGAGTGTTTCTCTCTAATCCAATTCTATCGAAGGTACCGAATGTATGGCGTGGATTACAATAAGTCATACTTATTCCAATTGACTCCCATCTCCTCTCCCGGCATGTGATACGTCTGATACGTCTGATACGTCTGACACATGTGATACGCGTGATACGCGTTGGGGGCTTACTTCGTCAGCCGCGGGCGAGCGCGCGCACTAGCATCGCCGAAGGTACTGGGCGTGCGCCTGAGCGCCGCACTCCCTCGGCGACCTCGCGATCGGACGATACGACGATCACCGGGCGACCCTGCGGTTCCGCGGCGACTAGTCGGCGGATCAGCTCGTCGGCGATTTCGCCGGGACGGGAGAAGAGAACGCGCACGCCCTTGTGCTGCGGTACCGGGACCGGTCCGCCGAGTTCGGCGCCGTCGAATACGCACGTCACCTCGGCGCCGGTACGTGCCGCCATCGAGCCGAGGCCGCGAAGCAGACGGACGCGCTGCTCGTGCAGAGACAGCGTCGGG
>NZ_DASYZI010000027.1:0-34951 GCF_035946395.1 Actinocrinis sp. | reverse complement strand
TGGCTGCGACGCGTCGGCTTCCGGTCGTATCGGCCGGTTGATGCCCAGGTAGGGTGCTGTCAAGGGAGCGCATGGAGCGTTTGTGGGAGCATACGAGCGCCAATGCGCCACCCCGTGGGAGCAGGATGCTGTGACAGGATCTTCGCGGCGCCCGATCCGGCCGGAGGCGTCGGTGTTCAGTGCATATTTCTGATATCAGCGGTTTTGCTCACGCTAATGACGAAGGCTGCGCGGCGACGGGCGAAGGGGCCGGTTCATGATTCGTCACGGGTACAGGTCACGCATGTCCGGACGGCTGGCCGCCGTTGCAGCGGCCGTTGCGATGGCGGTGGGCATGTCCGGATTGACGGCGGTGTCGCACGCACGCGCGGACGTCGTGACGGTCTCCACCGACACCGGACGCACCGGCTGGGATCCGAACGAACCCAAACTCTCGCCGAGCGCGGTGAACGGCAGCGATTTCGGGCAGCTGTACTCCACCGCTCTCACCGGCCAGGTATACGCGCAGCCGCTGGTCGTGGGCTCGACGCTGGTCGCGGCGACCGAGGAGAACCACGTCTACGGCCTCGACAGCGCGACCGGGGCGATCAAGTGGTCTGTCTACTTCGGCCCGTCGTGGCCCGCGTCGACGGTCGACTGCGGCGACCTCGTGCCGGACGTCGGCGTCACGTCCACTCCGGTCTACGACCCTTCATCCGGGTACGTGTACCTGACCGCGAAGGTCAATGACGGCACGTCTCCGACCAACCCGCACTACTACCTCCACGCGCTCGACGTGAACACCGGCGCCGAGCGGCCGGGGTGGCCGATCACGATCCAGGGCTCGCCCTCCAACGACCCTTCCAACACCTTCGACACCGTGGACGAGCTGCAACGTCCGGGCCTGCTGCTCCAGAACGGCAGCGTATACATGGCGTTCAGCGGCCACTGCGACACCCAGCCCTACCGCGGCTACGTGGTCGGAGTGAACACGAGCACGCAGGCTCTGCACATGTGGACCGCCGAGGCCGGTCCGAACGCGTCGGGCGCCGGCATCTGGCAGTCCGGGGGCGGCATCGTCTCGGACGGCAACGGCGGCATGTTCATCTCCACCGGCAACGGCGTCACGCCGCCGCCCGGGCCGGGTACCTCGCCGCCCGCGACGCTCTCCGAGTCGGTCGTACACCTCGGCGTGGCGGCGGACGGCACGATCTCCGCGACGGACTTCTTCGCCCCGACCGAGGCCGGAATCCTCGACGCCAACGACGACGACCTGGCCTCCGGCGGCCCGGTGGCGCTGCCCGACGCCGAGTTCGGCACCACGGCGGACCCGCACCTGATGGTCGTGATCGGCAAGGAGGGCAAGCTCTACCTGCTCAATCGGGACAGCCTCGGCGGACGCGGCCAGGGCCCCGGCGGCGGTGACCAGGTGCTCGGCGAGACCATGCTCACCGGAGTCTGGGGCCACCCGGCGGTGTGGGGCGGCGACGGCGGCTACGTGTACCTGACCGAGTCGAACGGCTTCCTCGTCGCGCTGGGCTACGGCCAGACCGCGAGCGGCACGCCGGCGCTGCACGTGGCCGGCAACAGCGCCGAGACCTTCGGCTACACCTCCGGCTCGCCGGTCGTGACGTCCGACGGCACCACGTCCGGGTCGGCACTCGTGTGGGTCGTGCGATCCTCGGACACCGGCGGTGACGGCGGCCAGCTGATGGTCTACAACGCCGTACCGTCGAACCACACGCTCACGCTGCTGCGCTCGTGGCCGCTGGGCACCGTCACCAAGTTCGCCGTGCCCGCGACCGACGGCGGCCACGTCTACGTCGGCACCCGCGACGGCCACCTGATCGCCTTCGGCGCTCCCACCGACCAGGCGCTCCAGAGCCAACCGGTGGCCTTCGGCGCCACGGCCGTAGGGACGACCGGCACCGCGACGGCCGTGCTGACCGCGACCAAGACCGTCACGGTCTCGGCGATCACCACCGTCGCGCCGTTCGCCGTCGCGCCGCCCGCGCTGCCGGTCACCCTGACGGCCGGTCAGACCCTGAGCGTGCCGGTCACGTTCTCGCCCGCCACCTGGGGCGCCGCCACCGGGCAGATCCAGCTGACCACCGATGCGGGCACGATCTACGCCGGGCTCGCCGGCACCGGCACGCAACCCGGGCTGGCCGCCTCGCCGCCCTCGCTGGACTACGGCGCGATGGCGGTCGGCAGCACCAAGACGGTGGCGGTCAGCGTGCAGAACACCGGCACAACCGCGGAGACGTTCGCCGCCGTCACCGCACCGTCCGCGCCGTTCACCGCCGATGGACTGCCCGCGGTGGGCGACACGTTGGCGCCGGGTGCGGCAGACGCCTTCTCGGTGACCTACTCGCCCTCCGTGGTGGCGAACGACAGCTCATCGGTCGTGCTGACCAGCGATCAGGGCACGGTGACGATCCCGCTGACCGGCGCGGCGCAGGTC
Organism: Actinocrinis sp.; assembly: GCF_035946395.1. NCBI lineage: Bacteria > Bacillati > Actinomycetota > Actinomycetes > Catenulisporales > Actinospicaceae > Actinocrinis > Actinocrinis sp. The sequence goes on along the minus strand of NZ_DASYZI010000027.1, from coordinate 32,508 downwards.
GCGAACGACCAGGTGACGATCAGCCCGACGTCGCTCGCGTTCGGCAGGCTTCAGATCGGCCAGATCTCCGCGCCGCAGACCTTCACCGTCACCAACACCGGCAACCTCACGCTGACCATCACAAAGGCGGCGCCGCCGGCCGGTGCGTTCACCGCGCTCAACCCGATCCCCGAGGGCCAGCAGCTCGCCCCGGGCGAGAGCTACACGGTCTCGGTGACGTTCACGCCCTTCCCGCCGGAGGACTTCACCGGTACGTACGAGATCACCACGGACACCGGGCAAGGCCCGATGAACGTGTCACTGACGGGCACCGGCGTCCCGGGATCCGGGATCCCCGTCACGCCCCCGGGCGGCGGCTGGACGCTCAATGGTTCGGCCGCGATGTCTGGCACGAACCTGGCGCTCAGCCCGGCCGACACGCAGCAGGCCGGTTCCGCGGTCTACGGCACCGCGGTGCCCAGCGCGGGCCTGACGGCCGGCTTCACCGCGCAGCTGAACGGCGGTTCGGCCGGTGACGGCCTCACGTTCAGCCTGCTGGACGCGGCGAAGTCGACGGCCGCGGCCCTCGGCGGCGCCGGTGACGGTCTGGGCTTCTCCGGCCTGCCCGGGATCTCGGTCGTACTGGGCACCCACTGGCAGTGGGGAGCGCTGTCGGACAACTACGTCGGCATCGCCGCCAACGGCCGTTTCAACACGCTCAGATACCTCGCGCTGTCGAGGCGCATCCCGCCGCTGCGGACCGGCACGCACACGGTGTCGGTGCAGGTGGCGGGCGATCGGCTTGACGTATCGGTGGACGGCAGGCTCGTGCTCTCGCCCACGGTGACGCTGCCGGCCAGCGTGCTGCCCGCGTTCACCGCAGGCACGGGCAGGAGCTACGCGAACCACGTCATCAGCGGCGTCACGATCTCGTCCGGCAGCACGAGTGTTCCGCCGCCCGGCGGCGGCTGGTCGTACAACGGCAGCGCCGGAATGAGCGGCTCGGACACTGCGCTGACGCCTGTCGCCCCCGACCTGGCGGGCAGCGTGACGCTGGCGAACCCGCTCGCGATTCACGCGATGCAGCTCAACTTCACGTCCGTGATCGGCAACGGCACCGGAGGCAATGGCCTGACGTTCAGCCTGCTCGACGCGGCGTCGGCGAGTTCCGGCGCCGTCGGCAACTCCGGTGACGGACTCGGCGTCACCGGCCTGCCCGGCGTCTACGTCACGCTGAACACGGTCACCAACGGTCAAGCGGTCTCCAGCGCGTCGATCGCCACCAACCCGGCGTCGGGCACCGCGCCCTCGGCGTATTTCACCGCCACGAACATCCCGAGCCTGATCGGCACGCACACTTGGTGGGTGGTGTTCTATCAGGGCGTGATCAGCGTCGCGATGGACGGCAGGATCGTGTTACGCGGCGCCGTCGTGATCCCGTCGAGCGTCCTGCCGTCGTTCACCGCGGGAACCGGCGCGAGCACCGACTCGCACGTCGTGCGCGACGTGTTCTTCGAGTACCGGTAGTGCGCCGCCGTTTCTTGACCGCCGGTCACGGGTAAGCGATCGCGTGGAGGAGAAGGCTGAGACCAACCTGATCGCAGGACGCTACCGGCTCGTCGGCAAAATCGGCAGCGGTGGGATGGGCGTGGTGTGGCGGGCGCGCGACGAGGTGCTCGGCCGCACGGTCGCGGTGAAGGAACTCGCGCTGCACGCCGCGTTCAGCCCGCAGGACATCGGCGAGGGCACGCGCCGCGCGTTGCGCGAGGCACGGATCGCCGCGCGGCTGCACCACCCGAACGTCATCGGCATCTACGACATCGTGGATCACGGCGGGCGGCCGTTCCTGGTCATGGAGTTCCTGGCCGCGCGCAGCCTTTCGCAGCTGATCGCGGACGGGGAACCGCTGTCCGCGACTCAGGTCGCCCGCGCGGGCGCGCAACTCGCCGGGGCGCTCACGGCGGCTCACGAAGCAGGCATCGTGCACCGCGACGTCAAGCCGGGCAACGTGCTGCTCGGCGACGACGGCTCGGTCAAACTGACCGACTTCGGCATCTCTCGCGCGGTCGGCGACACCACGGTGACAGGAAGCGGCGTCCTGCTGGGAACGCTCGCCTACCTCCCGCCGGAGACCGCCCAAGGCCAGCCCGCTGATTCGCGCGGCGACGTGTATGCCCTGGGTGCGACGCTCTATGCGGCCGTCGAGGGCCACCCGCCCTTCGGCGACGACGCGAGCGGCGTCGCGCTGCTGTACCGGATCGTGCACGAGGAACTCATCCCGCCGCGGCATGCCGGTCCGCTGGAACCGGTACTGCTGTGGATGCTTGAGCGGGACCCGGCGCGCCGCCCGACGATGCCGCAGGTGCGGCGTGCGCTGGAGGCGATCGAGGCCGACGGCCACATGGGCTCTTCGAACGTGACCGCGGCCTTGCGGGCGGTGGCTGTCGACTCGTCCGCCGCTGCGCATCGGCTCACCCTGCGCCGCCGGCCACGGTCAGGTTCGAAGAGGGGACATGTGCCGCAGACGCGGCGCGCAGGCGTCGAAGCGGCTGTGGTTGCGGCTGCGGCTGCCGATCGCGAAGGCGATGGCGCCGTCACGGTTCGCGGGAAGCCTGAGCGACCCGTACGCGATCGCGGGCAGCGGCTCGGTTCAGTTTCCGCGCGTCGCGCTCTTACCGCGGCACTGGCGGCTGCGGCGCTTCTCGCGCTCGGCGGGTGGTTGCTCGCTGATCAGTTGGCGGGCAATGCGAAGATTCCGGCCGCGGGATCGAGCACGGGCATGACGAGCACTGATGCGAGCCGCGCGAGTGCGTCACGTCCGGCGTTCACGCCGTCGCGCCCGGTGAGCCCCGCCGCATCCACGCAAGTCGCGACGTCCGCACCGGCCAGCCCGGCGCAGCAGAACCTTGCGGCGCAGCTGGCATCGACCATCGTCGACTACTACAAGCTGGTGCCCGGCGATCTCAATCAGGGCTGGAACTGGATGACCGCCGACTACCAGCAGAACCACGCCGGCGGACGCAGCGGCTACGAGTCCTTCTGGTCGCAGGTCCAGCGTGTGGCCGTCTCTGGCATCGTGCCGAGCCCGCCTTCCACGGTCGACGCGACGATCGACTACTACTACAAGGACGGCACGGTCATCGAGGAGCGCACCCGCTTCGGTCTCGTGCTCCAGCAGGGACGCTGGTTGATCGCGAGTTCCTCAGTCCTCAGTCACCGGAACCTGTGACGTCACCGGTCTGTGGCATCACCGGTCTGTGGCATCACCGGTCTACGACATCACAGGCCTGTGGCGTCACCGGCCTGTGACATCACCGGCCTGAGCGGGTCGTGCCCCGGGCCCGTTGCCAGATCGCGGAGAGCGTCGGCCGCGCGCCGCGGCGGGCCTGCGGTGTTTGCGGCGGCCTTCCGGTGAAGGGATCGAATACTTGCGGCGGGCGGTACTTGGGGGCGGTTCTGGACCGGGGGGTGATTCGCGGCCGCGGCACCGGTGTCGTCGGGGCCACCGGGGAGTCGTCTCCCCAGAACGTTCCGATGAGGATCATGGCTCCGGCGATGCCGAGGGCGACCAGCGCCTCGCGCGGGTACGCGGTCTTGTTGATCCGCGAACCGAACTCGGCTATCGCGACCGCGAGCACGGTTCGCAGCAACGGCACGTGCTTGAGGGTGAAGGCCATGACCACCAGGCAGGCCACTGATATCTCCCAGATGCCCTGCGAGAAGTACTTGTCACCCACCCGCCAGTACGCGTACAGCGTCACCACCAGACTGCCGTAGGCCAGGTAGCCGACCGGGCGGCGCAGCGCTTTGAGCAACCCGAACAGAGCGCTGACCGCGGCGCCCGCGATCACGACCACGACCAACTGCGTGAGCGGGTGCCCACCCAACCCGATCAGCTCCTCTTCCGTGCGCCGGCCCGAAGGCCGCGCCGCCGACCTCGTCGCGACTGAGGCTTCGAAGACGCGGCACTCTAGCACCCGCGTCACTCAGGGCTCTCACACTGCGCCCTCACACTGGGCTCTTTCCGCGGCGGATGGTCGATACACGCGCGAGGACTACGGTCACGGTGCGCGGCGGGGTCCGGGAGGGCGCGGTCACGTTTCCTCGGCGCGCTCCGTCATCGGTGGTGAAGCCCGCGAGACGCGAGAGCGAACGAGGAGCACGCAGTGTTGAAGAACCTGATGACGGCTCGATTGCGACGCGTGTCGCCTCGTGGCCTGCGAGGTGGCACACCGCCACGTCGCGTCAAAGCCGCGCCATCTCGATACAGCCGCTGTCGAGCTTCCCGGCGACCTGCGGGTCAGGGGAGGGCCCGGTCGCGGCGAACAGGATGTCGCCGTCCGCGCCGCCGATCACGCAACTGTAAGCGCGCTGGCTGGTGTGTACGCGTTCGATGATCTTCCCGCCGCGTGCGACGTGCACGCACTGGGGGTGCAGCGCATCCGCCACCCAGATCGTGCGTTCGCCCGGCGCCAATGCGATGCCGTCAGGGGCGATCGGTGTGGTCGACCGCTGAGCGATCGCCGGGCGCTCAAGCAGAACGGCGAACCGCCGGGTGATGCGGCCGGCCAGACCGGGATGGTTGAGCAGGCGCCACAGCACCGGCGCGACCAGCGACGCCCAGGGACGTGCTTCGCCCGGCGCTCCGGCCTTGTCGAGGCTCAGCGCCGTCAGCCGCAGGCCGAGCGTTTCGGCGACGACGAAGTCTCCGTCGGCCGTGATGACGCATCCGTTGGGGAACAGCAGCGGCTCGCTCACGCCCAGCAGCGCGCCGTCCGCGGCGAAACACGCCACCCGCGCGGTCGGGGGACCGGGCGGGGCGTACAGCTGCACGTTCGGATGGGCCCTGACGAACGCGTGATAGTCGAAGCCGAAGTTACCCACGTAGGCGCGGCCCGCACGGTCCACCAGCATGTCGTTCGCCTCGCCGGACGCGATCCCGTCCAGGTCGGCGTGCACGACGAGCGAACCGTCCGGCTCGCGCCGGTAGACGCGGCGTTCGTCCATCGACACCGCCAGCAGGCGGCCGTCCGGCAGCCAGCCCAGGCCGCTCGCCCGGCCGGGGATTCGGGCCACCGTGTCCAGGCCGTCCGCCTGCGTCCAGCGGTGCACCGTGCCGCGGGCCATGTCGCTGAACCACAGCGCACCGTCGTGCCAGCGCAGCGATTCGGGCACGCCGAGGCCGGTCAGCAGGGGTTTCGCGGTTCGCCGCATCACGCAAGCGTGGCGGGGACCCGCCGGTGAGTCAAGCGTCGGAGACGGCCGGCCAGTTCACGGACGACGACGCGACGTGAAGCGTCAGCGTTCTGTTGTCGAGGGCGTCCAGCTGTTGCCGGACGTGTTCGGCGTCTGCGAAGCGGTGTTGGGCCGCGTAGAGCTCAAGCGCCTGCTCCCAGGCTTCGCGGGCGCCGTCGTGGCGGTGTTGGGCGAGTCTGATCTCGCCGGTGCGGTGCAGGACGTCGGCTTGGAGGAAGGAGTGGCCCTGGGCGCGGCAGATCGCCAGGGCCTGACCGTAGTAGTCCAGGGCCTTGTCGTACTCGCCGAGGCGATAGGCGATGTAGCCGAGGCTGTCGAGGGTGCTGGACTCGCCGACCTGCCGATTGCCGGACGGGTACTGGCGTAGTAGTTCGAGGGCTGCTTCACAGTTGGCGCGGGCCTCGCAGTAGGCGCCGAGCCGGGTTTGCAGCCAGCCGACCGCGTTGAGCGCGCGGGCCCGGCTGTAGAAGAACGTGTCGTCGAGGCCCCGGAAGATCAGCAGCGCGCGGTGCGCGTGTTCCAGCGCGCGTCGGTCGTCGCCGTGCCGCTCCCACATGCCGCCGAGGCTGTGGTGGATCTCGGCCTGGCGGACGATGTCGCCGGTGCGCTCGGCCAGCGCCAAGGCGTGGCGCAGGTGGTGCAGGGCGTCCGCGGTCCTGCCGAGCTGGGAGCGGGCGTCGCCGAGCATCTGGTGGGCCTGGATGCGCACCGCCGGGTCGCGCAGCCGCCGGGCGCAGGACACGGCGAGCCGCCACGCGGTGGCCTGGTCGTCGAGGTGCCCGCGCCGGCGGTGGTACGGATCCAGTGCCCAGGCCAGGTGGCAGACCTCTGCGTCCCACAGCCGGCGGCGGGCGAGCTGCTGGGCGGCCAGCAGGTTGTCGTGCTCGGCGTCGAACCAGGCCATCGTCGAGGCCTGATCAGGCAGCGGGTGCGCGACGCAGCCGGGGACGGGTTCCCCGATCGGGGGTGCGGGGTGGTGCGGTGCGAGCAGCCTGGCTCCTGCGCAGGAGGTGTGCGCGTAGAAGTCGACCAGACGGCGCAGCGCCGCCTGCTGTTCGGCCGGGGTGAGGTGGTCGCGGGCCTGTTCGGCGGCGTGCAGCCTGAGCAGGTCGTGCATGCGGTAGCGCTCTGCGCAGTGCCGCTGGATCAGATGGGCGTGGTCCAGCTCGCGCAGCGCGGCGCGGGTCGCCGCGGGGGAGCGGGCGAGCAGGCTGGCGGCGGCGGAGGGCTCGATGTCCGGGCCGGGGGCGATCCCCAGCAGCGCGAACGCGCGGGCGGCGTCGGGGGAGAGGGCGTGGCTGGACCAGGAAAGCACGGCGCGCAGGTCGGCCTGCGGCTCGCCGGCGTTGAGCGCGTCGAGCCGGTGGGCGTCATCGTGCAGTTCGGTGGCGAGCGAGGTCAGCGACAGGTGCGGGTGCGCGGTGACGCGCGCGGCGGCGACGCTCAGTGCCAGCGGAAGTCCCGCGCAGCAGCCGAGCAGGGTCGCCGCCGCGACGGGTTCGGCGTTCAGCCGCGTGCGGCCGAGGTGGCGCGCGAGCAGCTGACGGGCCTCGTCCCCGGGCAGCACGTCCAGCGCCAGCGCGTGCGCGCCGTGCGTGGCGATCAGCCCACTGAGCTGTCGGCGGCTGGTGATCAGTACCGTGCACGTCGCGCCGCCTGGCAGCAGCGGCACGACCTGCGCGGTGTCCTGCGCGTTGTCGAGCACGATCAGCATCCGCCGGTCGGCCGCCAGGCTGCGGTACAGCGCCGCCTGGGCTTCCTGGCCGGTCGGGATTGCGGTGGGTGCCACGTCGAGCGCCTCAAGGAAGCCGCGTACCACGGTGGCCGGTGCCAGGGGCCGGCCGGTGGGGTCGAATCCACGCAGGTCGACGTACAGCTGACCGTCCGGGAACCGATCAAGGTGCCGATGCGCCCAGTGCAGGGCGAGCCAGGTCTTGCCGACGCCGCCCATCCCGCCGATGACCGAGATCACCAGCGTGCCCCCGGCCTCTGCCTGCTCGTCAAGCGCCGTGTCCAGCCGGGTCAACTCGCGGGTGCGGCCGGTGAACAAGCGTGGCGCGGCCGGCAGTTGCCGCGGCACCGCACACGGCTGCGCCGCGAGCGCCGCCGATGGCGCGTCGACAGCGGTAGCGGCGGATACGGAAGCTGACGTCGGGGCAGATGCGGAGGCGGGAGCGACTGACACCGAGCGGGTGATCGGGCGGCGCTTGGCCCGCCGGTTGGTCTCCTCCACCCGGTCGCGGGCGGTTGCCAGGGCCCGCCGCTCAGCGGGCGTCGCGCACAGCACTTCGAGCAGGGCGTCGAGGCGATCCGTCGGCGGCAGGGTGCGCGCGGTGAAGTACTCGGCGATCGCCGTCTGGGACCATCCGGTCCGCACGGCCAGCTCCCGGTATGTCAGCGTGCTGTCCCGGCGGCTGCGCGCGTGCCGGCGCCGCAGATCCCGCAGCAGTGCGGCGAGATCCTCCAGCGTCCGTACCGTCGCCGCGGCCGGATAGAGCGGGTCGGGCGGCTCCGGGCACGGCCGCCGCGTGCCAGGTTCCATCGCCGTGCCGTTCCCGATGACCGTGAGTGCGAACTCGAACACTAGTGGCCCGCGAAGCGTAACAGCCACCGTGGCGCATCCGAGATGCGAACGCTGATTCTCCGGTGTGTTCGAGGACGGACGCAGTCCACGGCGACGCCCCTGCCTACCGCGTGACCGGCTGCCACCATGAGTGACGCGTCAGCGAGCGTGACGTGCCTCGCCGGTCGGTCCGCGTTTCGGCATGTATCGACCGTGAAAGTCTCACGGCGACGACTACCGGCCGGGACCATCGGCCTACCTTCCGCGACGCTCCCGGCCGGCGTGCCGTATTGCCGCGTGTGGACGCGAAACCGCGCTTTGACGTCAGCCTCCCGGACGGACAGGCCATCGGTCCCGCAGGCTGCGGGACGAGGTGGCGCGCTCGGTCGGTGGTTTCGCCGGGGGCTTCGAAGGCTTCGGCGTGGTGTCGTCCAGCGTCGCTGGTCGCTGGTCGCCGTCGGCGCCGTGCGTGCCGGAACGGGTTCGGCGACCTTCGGCTCTGTCGCTGCGGCGCGCTGGTCCGTACCCGCGTCCCGCCGGAGCCTTCATCAGCTCCCTGTGTAGTTTGGTGTTGCGGCATAGGCCGTCGGCGGCGCCGCGGTGCGCCGACTGAACTTCGAGGGTTGCGCGTCCAGGCCGGCCTGCGGCAGGGCTGCGACAAAACAGAGACCGAACTTCGACCACGAACACGCGGGTCCCGATCCGTGCGATGCCGACGGGGTCTGCCCGTGCGAACAGGCCGCGGGCAGGCGAGGCATGCTTGGGCATCTCGCCTACCCGCGGCTGCTTCGTGCGTTCCGCTGCGCGTTCATGTGATCAGATCGTCAGCTCATCCATCACGCCGGTCCTTGCCCGCCCCGCCGCACGCTTCCGCTCACCGCGTCGCCGGTGGTCTCGTCTCGCATCTGGCGGCCCGACATCGGGTCCGGCAGCGGCCGGCGTGGCTCGCGCACACCCGATCCGCCACCGCCGCCGGATTCGATCCACAGCCGTACCACCGAGCCCGGCGGCACCTTCGCGCCGGACTCGGGGCTCTGGTCCGTCACTACGCCGTCCGTCCAGGACAGTTCGCCCAGCGGCGGGCCGTCCGGGTCGGAGCCCGTCACGGCGAGGTGCTTGTCTTCCAGCACCTTGCGCGCTCGGTCGGCGGGCATGCCGACGACGTTGGGCACCACCACGGTCGAGCGGTTGCGCCACGCTCGTGCGGAGCGGCGATCGATGCCCGGCGTCTCGGGGGCGGAACCGCCCTGCGCCGTCCTGCTCCTGACCGTTTCCTCGGCCGCTTTCCGTGCCGCCGCCGCGGCGTCGCCCGGGTAAAGTCCCTGATGAACGTTGCGTCCGGCTTCGGCGCCCGGCTGCGTGCTTGCGGACTCGTCGATGTCGCGCCAACGCTCCCACGCCGACTGCCGCGTCACACCGAGCCTGACGGCGATCTCGGCCCACGACCTGCCTTCCCTGCGCGCGGTCCGCACGGCCTCGAACTCGACCTGGTCGAGCATGCGCCGCACCAGGCCGCTGTCCTCCAGCGCCTGCAACGCGCGGTCCCCGTCACTGAGTTCTTCCGGCTCCGGCGGCGGCGTGTACCGGTACCAGCCTTCCAGCCGGAACCACGCCTGTCGCTCGTGCTGCCACGGCCCCCGGTCTCTGTCCATGGCGTCAGGATAACCTGACGTCTGAATTGGCGGAAGGCTTCTTACACGTTCCCCACGCATTCCCTCACGTCCGAGTGAGCCGCTGGTCAGGCGCCTGAGCGCTGGCGCCGGGGGACAGCGGCACCTTCAGCCGCACGGTTGTTCCGGTGCGGGCCAGCCCCGACGCCGGGTCCGGTGCCCGCGCCGCGAGCGTTACCTCGCCGCCGATCCGGGCCGCGTACTGGGCCACGATCGCGAGTCCGAGGCCGGAGCCGGGCAGCGCTCGTGCCGAGTCCGACCTGAAGAAGCGGTCGAAGACGCGCGGTAGGTCCTGGGGCGCGATGCCTGGCCCTTCGTCTTCGATCACGCACTCGCCGGCGCGCAGGCGCAGGGTGACCCGGCCGCCCGGCGGGGAGAACTTGACCGCGTTGTCCAGCAGGTTGAGCATCGCGCGCTCCAAGCCGCCGGGGTCCGCGAGCACGTAGCAGGGCTCGATCTCGGTGGTGAATTCCACTCCCGGGCCGCGCCGCCGCGCCCGCGACACCGCCTGCGCGGCTGCCTCGTGGAATGCGGTACGCACCAGGGCGGGCGTGTCGGTCTCTCGGGTGCGCGCGAGCCGCAGCAGGTCGTCCACCAGTTGGGAGAGCTCGCCGACCTGGGCGTCAGCGTTGGCCAGCAGGATGCGCCGCTGTGCCGGGGACAGCTCGCGGCCGGAGCGCTCGCTGCGTACCAGCAGGTCCACCGCCGTGCGCAACCCGGTCAGCGGGGTGCGCAGTTCGTGCCCGGCGTCGGAGACGAGCCGGCGCTGGCGCAGCCTTTCGGACTCCAGTGCCGACGTCATGTCGTTGAACGAGACACCGAGCCGGGCGATCTCGTCTCGGCCGTCGACCTCCACCCGGGTGCCGAGGTCGTCGGTGCGCGCGATGTGCTCGACCACGTCGGTGAACCGCCGGACCGGGCGCAGCGCCGCGCGGGCGACCAGCAGCCCGGCGAGCACGGCGGCGGCCAGCCCCGCCACGGCGACCGCGCCGAGCCGCCACTCCAGCGCGCCGAGCGAGGCGTCCACGTCGCTCAGGGGCCTGATGTAGCTGACGGCCACCCCGGTTTCCGGGCCGGTTCCCGAGCCCGCCGGGACTGTCAGCACCCGCACATGCTGGCCGTCGTCGGTGTACCCGGAGCGCAGCGATCTGCTCAGCCGCCCCTGGGCGACCTCGATGTCCGCCGCCGTGACCGGCGTGGCGTAGAACGGCGTCGCGCATCGTCTGCCGGTCGACTCGATCAGCTGGATGCCGAACTCGGGACGCGCCGCGGGGTTCGTGATCGGCCTCGGGTCCTGCTCGCAGTCCACCGTGTTCACCAGGGTCGGCCCGACGCCCGCGACGACCGCTGCGGACTGCCCGCCGATCAGCTGCCCGCCCTGCGTCGTCGTGACGGGCCCGCCGTCGGTGGCGGTGATGCCGACGTTCCCGGTGCCGGTGCCCGCGGCCCCGCCGGCGGTGTCGAGCGGCACTTGGCCGATCTGGATGCTCCTCATCACGGCCGTCGCCTGCGCCGCGAGCTGGTCGTCGACCTCCTGGTTCAGCTGCCCGCGCACCAGCAGGTAGGCGCTGAACGCCGCGGCGAGCGCGGCGAGCCCGATAGCGCCGCACACCAGCGCGGCCAGCCGGGTGCGCAGGGGCAGCCGGCCGCGCAGGGTAAGACCATTGAGAACCGGGAGGTTGTCGAGCGTTGGGAGGCCGCGCCGTACGCGCGTGCGGCGCATGCGGCGAAGCGCCGTGGTCGCGCGGTTCACGGCGTGCTGCGCAGCACGTAGCCCACGCCGCGCACGGTCTGGATGAGCCTTGGTTCGTCCTCTGATTCGGTCTTGCGTCGCAGGTACATGACGTACACGTCGATCGGGTTGGAGGCGGGGCTGAAGTCCACGCCCCAGATGGCCTTGATCAGCTGCTCGCGGCCGAGCACCTGGCGCGGGTGTTCGAGGAACGTCTCCAGCAGGTCGTACTCGGTGCGGGTGAGCTCCAGCAGGCGCCCGCCCCGCCGGACCTCGTGGGTGTACCCGTCCATGGTCAGGTCCGCGTACGACAGGCGGGAGCGCTCGCCGGGCGGGCGCTCGGCCTCCGGCGCCAGCAGCGCGTGCCGGCGCAGGAGCGCCCTGATCCTGGCGAGCAGCGCGTCGAAGTCGAACGGCTTGACCAGGTAGTCGTCCGCGCCGGTGTCGAGCCCGGCGACCAGGTCGCCGGTGGAGTTGCGCGCGGTGAGCATCAGGATCGGCGTCGCCGGATCGCGGGAACGCAGCCGGCGGCAGGCGGTCAGCCCGTCCATCCGGGGCATCATCACGTCCATGACGACCAGGTCCGGGACGGACGCCGCGACCTGCGTCAGCGCGTCCACCCCGTCCTCGGCCAGGGTGACCGCGTAGCCCTCGAACTCCAGGCCGATCCGCAGGTTCTCGCGCACCACCGGCTCGTCGTCGACGACCAGGATGCGCCCGGCGCTCGCGGTCATGATCGGTTCCCTTCGGCCTGCGTCCGTCAATCGAGGGGCTGCTGCGCCGAACGTGCCTCGCCGGGATGAGAGGAGGCTGAGAAGTGCGGGCTTTCTTTGCGCATGCTCAGCTTGCCCTCGTGGATCCACGCCACCCGGGGAGCCCGCTTGGCGATCGACGAGTCGTGCGTCACGATCACCACGGTCAGCGAGCGCTCCCGCCACAGCCGCTCGATCAGGTCCATGATCTCGTCGCGGGTGCCCTCGTCGAGGTTCCCGGTCGGCTCGTCGGCCAGGATCACCCTGGGCTGCTTGACCAGGGCGCGCGCGATCGCGACGCGTTGCTGCTCGCCGCCGGACAGCTCGCCGGGCACGTGCCCCGCCCGCGCGGCCAGGCCCACCTCGGCCAGCGCCTCGCCGGCCCGGCGGCGGCGCTCGGACCCGGGCACGCGCAGCGGGACGAGCGCCGCCTCCACGTTCTCGCGCGCGGTCAGCGTCGGGATCAGGTTGAAGGTCTGGAACACGAACCCGATCTGCGCGGCGCGGATCCGGGTCAGCGCCCGCTCGCCGGCGCGGGCCAGGTTCCTCGACCCGAACAGCAGCTCGCCGGAGGTCGGCCGGTCCAGGCCGCCGAGCAGTTGCAGCAGCGTGGACTTGCCGTGCCCGGTCGGCCCCTGCACGGCCAGCAGGTCGCCGTCCGCGATGCTCACGGTGACCCCGCGCAGCGCCTCGACCGCCTTCGAGCCGCGCCGGTACGTCTTCTTCAGATCCTTGATTTCGTACACGATTGTCCGTCCTCGTCTTCCGGCGTCTTCCGACCTGGTCAGGAGATCTTGCGCAGCGCGGCGGCCGGGCGCAGCGAGGCGGCACGCCAGCCGCCGAACGCCGCCGCGATCAGTGCGCCGAGTGCGGCGAGCAGCACCGCGAGCAGCAGAGTCCTGAGCTCCACCGGCGCGGTCAGGTGCACCGAGACGCTGTGCACGAGCGAGGACGGCCCGCCAGCTGGACCGCCGATGGTGACCGGGCCGCCGTCGAGCTGCTGGCCTCCGCCGCCCTGGGGCAGCGAGCCGGTGGCGGCGGTGAGCGTCGGCGCGAAGTGCGCCACCATCGCCGCGCCCGCGAAGCCGAGCCCGATCCCCAGCGCCCCGCCGAGCAGCCCGACCGCGATCGCCTCCCCGGCGACCTGCCGCACCACCCGGGGCGAGGTCCAGCCCAGCGCCTTGAGCGTGCCGAACTCCCGCACCCGGCGGCCGACCGCCGAGACGGTGAACAGCACCGCGACGGCGAAGGCCGCCGCCAGCACCGCGATCGCCAGCCACTTGCCGAGGTTGTCCGCCAGCGACGCGGCGTTGGCCAGCGAGCCGGTGACCGATCCGGCCAGGCTCGCCGACGAGGTGACGGTGGCGCCCGGCATCGCCTGCTGGATCGCCGCCTGAACCTGCGCGATCTGCGACGCGCTCGCGGCCTTCACGTAGACCGTGGTGACCTGGTTCTTCTGCGCGGCCAGCGCCTGGAGCCCCGACAGCGGCAGGTACACGTTCGCGCCGCCCGAGCCGGACGGGGCGGTCGCGATGCCGACCACGGTGAACGAGGTGCCCGAGAGCGTGAGCTTCGAGCCGCCCTTCAGGCTCTGCTGCGAGGCGTATCCGGCGTCGACCACCGCGACGTCCGCGCTCGCGTCGGCCGCGGCGAGGTTGCGGCCCGCGGTGATGCTCACCGTGGACAGCGGGCCCATCGCCGGCCGCGTCGGGTCCACGCCGAGCAGGTTCGTCGGCGCCACGCCCACGCTCGCCCCGGCGGTCGGCGGCGTGCCGCCGTCGAAACGCTGGATGGTCGGGCCGGTGCTCGTGCCCTGCGACTCGCTCAGCTGGCCGGTGATCTTGATGTCGAGGGCTGACAGGCTCGCCGCCACCGCCTGCACTCCGGCCAGATGCGCGATGCGGTCGAGCGCCGAGGCGGCCATGGTGCCCTGTCCCGGCCCCGGCACCACGGCGTCGGTGTTCGTGGCCGCCGTCTTGCCCGCGCCGGTCGTGCCGTTGAGCTTGAACTCGCGCGGCCCGGCCGTGCCGTTCGCGGCGTTCTGCGTGACGGTCAGGTCGGTGCCGACGCCGTAGAGCGAGTGCAGTACCTGCGTCTGCGCGCTGCGCACTCCGGACGACGCCGCCGTCACGGTGATCACCAGGCCGATGGCCGAGGCCAGCCCGACCACGACGACCAGCGCCTGCCGCGACCGGCGTCTCAGTTCTCGCAGAAGGTAGGTGAGGAACATCGGCACTCCCTTGCGTCCGTCGGATTCGGGCGCGCCTCTTGGCGCCCGCAACGACGCTCGGGCCGGGCGATGAGGGATCGATGTCGAACGGATGAGAGAACGATGAGGGCCCCGGCCCCGGTTTCTCCTCCTGGAGGGGGTTGACACGGACCAGTGGTCTAGTCCACCTTAGGTAGGCCGCAGGCGTGGCCGAACGAGGACCCTGACACATCCGCCGCAGGTCATGAAAGAGTTCCGCGTTGCCCGATCCCACCCGAGACCTCCAGCGGATCTGCCTCGTCCTGCCGACGGACCGGGCCTGCGAGGAGATGATCGCGGCCATCGGCGCCGAGGCGCATCACGCCGCCGACCACTTCGACGCCGAAGTCCACCTGCTGATTCTCGACTCGGCGGACGAGCACGCGTACGCGGTCCACGCCGCGATGCTCAACGGGATGAGCCGCTCGCCGCGCGTGATCGTCCACCACGCCGACGAGGCCGCGCAGCGGGACTTCCTGCGCCGGGTGATCCGCGCCGCCGGCCCCGCGAAGCCAGACCTCGTACTCGATCTGATGCTGCCTGGCGGCGTCTCCTACGGAGCCTGCACCAATCGCGCGTTCCTCTACGCGAGCGCGCTGGGCTGCGAGTCGATCCACCGCAGGGACTCCGACAGCCGTTACCAGACGGCGCGCGGCCGCCCGGTCTTCCCGATCCACCACGAACTCGCCACGGTCGGCAGGCGCGCGATCGAGGCGGTGGACGAGGTGAGCGAAACCGACTGGAAGCTGCTCGACCCGGCGTACGCGCACCGGCCGGTCGCGTTGGTCGGCGGCTCCTTCGTGGGCGAACTCTCGGTCGACCTCGGCGAGATCCACGAGCTTGACCGCGACGCCTACCGCGAGCTCGTCGGCCTGCGGGCGCCGGGCCACTGGACGCCGGAACGCAGGCGCGCGCTGGTCGAGGAGTCGCTGCGCGGGGCCGGGAGCGAACCCTTCGTGCGCGATCACTCGGTCCTGACCGTCGTCGACCCGATGCGGGTCGGCATGTGCAACGTCGCTTTCCACCATGAGGTATACGAACGCGTACCGCTGCCGCCCGCGCTCGACACCATCGGCAGCGACTACTTCCTCATGCACCTGATCCAGTCCGCCGGGCTGCCGGGAGTACTGCACAACCGCGACATCGTGAACTTCTACACCACTGAGCGGCGCACTGACGCCGGGTTCCCGGCTTATCAGTTGCGGTTCGCGAAGTCCCTGCTGTCAATGCTCTACCTCAACTTCATCTACGGGCGGATGGAGGAGGCGGGCTCATCGCTGCTCGACGCGTCGGACCACGTGCGGCCCGACGCGGTCGCCGAACTGGCCAGGCTCAGCGCCGGACTGGACCGCGCCGAGAACGTCGAGCGCCTGCGCGTCATCGACGGCTGCTACCGCGGGCTCGGCGGCCGGTACGCCGAATTCGCCGTGCTGCTGGCCGAGCGCGGTCCCCGGCTGCTCGACGAGGCGCAGGCGGACATCGAGGACTTCGCGCTGCTGACCGAGCTCTGGCAGGGTCTGGTACAGGCGAGTAAGAGCACGGACATCGGTCCGGTCGGCCGGCCCGGGGCGCCGGGGCGCAGGCGGTAGTCGGCGGCGCCCGCAACCGCGAACGCCGCCGACCGGGGTGGTGCTATGTCACTTCTGCCGTATCAGCTGGAGAATATCTGGAGTTCGGAGAGCTGGCCGGCGGGCCAGACGGTGTTGGCGGTGAAGGTCAGCTTCACGTACCGCACGGAGCTCGACGTGAACGTGACGCTGGCCGTGTTGCCGGTCGACGGGTTGAACGTGTAGCCCTGCGAAGCGACCAGCGTGGTGTAGTTGGTGCCGTCGGTGCTGCCCTGGATGAGGATCGTCTGCGTGCGGGTGCCCCACGAGGTGGACGGCGGCAGGTCCATCACGATCCTGCTGATCGCCGTCGACGAGCCCAGATCCACCTGGAACCACTGCGGGAACGCGTTGTCCGTGCTCTCCCAGTAGCTGCTCGTGTTGCCGTCCACGGCGTTGGAGGGCACGTACGTCTGCGTGTACCCGCTGGCCGTGACGGCCTTGTTCAGCGCCAGGTTGGTGTTGGTGGCGACGCCGGTCCCGGAGAGCGTGACGGTCAGTGGGCTGCCGGGGGCGTTGCTGGCCACCGACAGGGTTCCGCTGGCCGCGCCGCCCGCGGTGGGCGCGAACTGGACGCTGACCGTGCAGCTCGCGCCGGCTGCCAGCGAGCTGCCGCAGGTGTTGGTCTGCGTGAACGGCGCGCCGGCCGAGACCGAGGAGATCGTCGCCGCGGTGCCGCCCGGGTTGGCGACCGTCACGGTCTGCGCGCCGCTGGTCGACCCGACGTTCACGTTGCCGAACGACAGGCTCGACGGCGACGCCGTCAGGGCACTGCCGTTCGTGGCGCCGCCGGAGAAGATCTGGAACTCGGACAGCTGCGCCGCGCTCCAGCCGGTGTTGGCGGTGAAGCTCAGCTCGACGTACCGGGCGCTGGTCCCGGACGGCAGGGCGACGTTGACCGAGTTGTTGGCCACCGCCGGGTTGAAGGTGTAGTTGGCCGAGCCGACGATCTGCGTGAAGCTCGTGCCGTTGGTGCTGCCCAGGACCGACAGCGTCTCAGTGCGCGTGTTCCACGCGGCGGACGGCGGCAGGTTCAGCGTGAGCGAGCCGATCGACGTCGTGGAGCCCAGGTCGACCGTGATGTTCTGCGGGTACCCGGCGCCGTCGGTGCTCTCCCAGTAGGTGCTGGTGTTGCCGTCGGTCACGTTGGACGGGACATAGGTCTGGAAGGAGCTGGTCGCGGTGGCCGGCTGGCCCTGCGCCAGGTCGGTCGTCGCGGTCAGGCCGCGGCCGGCCAGCGCGACCGTCAGGGGACTGCCGGGCGCGTTGCTGGCGATCGACAGCGTTCCGGTCAGGTTGCCGCCGGTGGTCGGCGCGAAGCTCACGTCGACCGTGCACGAGCCGCCCGCCGCGATCGAGCCGCCGCAGTTGTTGGCCTGGCTGAAGCCGGCGGTGGCGCTGATCGAGGAGACCGCGGCGGCGGTGGTGCCCGGGTTGGTCACCGTCACCGCCTGCGCGGCGCTGGTGGAGCCGACGTTGACGTTGCCGAACGACAGGCTCGTCGTCGAGGCCTTCAACGCGCCCGGCTGCACCGGGTCGGGGAAGGTGGTCAGGTCGGGCGTCGTACTCCAGCCGGAGTCGCCGGTGCCGAGGTTGAACGTGTACGCGCCGGGCGTGTAGGCGCCGCTGTTGTAGCCGTCGTTGTAGGCGCCTGATACGCCGATGCCGCTGGCGGTCACGCCGCTCACGCTCGCCGAGCCGCCGGTCTCCGCCTGCATCACGGTGGTGCCGGTGTTCTGCACCTGCACGTTGCTGATGTTGACGCCGGTGACGGTCATGCCGGTGCCCGCGCCGCCGACGAACTCGAAGGCCTCGTACGGGCTGTCGAGGATCGCGCCGCCGCTGTAGTTGACCGTGACGTTCGTGTACGAGGTGTCATACGCGTCGAACTGGACGGCGCCCATCGGGTGGGTCCAGTTCGGGTTGTACGCGCCGGTGCGGATGAGGTAGTTCCCCGACACGGTGATCGTGCCGGACAGCGGGGTGAACGGCTGGAGGAACGCCTCGTTGGAGATGTCGATGCCGCTGCCGAGCGGCTCGGTGTCGGCGACCACGTTGTTGGAGATCGTGTTGTTCGAGCCGCCGTAGTCGGCGATGCCGTTGGCCAGCGTCGGCTGCACGATGGTGTTGTTGCTGAACGTGATGCCGGAGTCGGCGCTCGGATACGACCAGATCGCCAGGCCGTCGTCGCCGTCGTTGCGCAGGAAGTTGTTCGTCACCGTGCAGTTGGTCGCGTTGCCGTTGAAGTTCAGGCCGTCCGCGTCGGTGGACTCGACGACGCTGTTCTTCACGGTGCAGTTGCTGTTGCCGTACTGGAGCCAGAACCCGACGTTCGTGTCCTGAATCCAGAGGCCGTCGACCGTCCAGCCGCTGCCCAGCGAGCCGTCGATCGCGTTGGCGGTGCTGTCGTCGTGCCGGCCGACCGTGTTGCCGAGGATGGCGAAGCCGCTGAGGTTCACCGGGCCGGACACCGAGCCGCCGTTGTGGATGAACATGTTGGTCATGATCTGCGAGTACCAGTAGCCGGCGCCCACGATCGTGGCCTTATTCACCTGGAGCGCGGAGCCGACCTTGTAGGTGCCCGGCGGGATCCACACCGAGACGTTGGCCGTGTTCGCCGCGCTGATCGCGCTGTTGAACGCGCTGGAAGAGTCGTTCACGCCGGTCGGGTCGGCGCCGTAGCTGTTCACCGAGAGCGAGCCGGCGGGCTGTGACGCGGCGGCCGGGGCGTTGTAGAAGTCGGCGACGTCGATGGTGTACGGGGTCGCGCTGTTGCCGGAGTCGACCTGGAGCTTGACCGTGGTGCCGGACGCGTACGTCTGGCCGAACATCATCCGCACGTCGTCGTAGAGCTTGTGCACCTTGCTGCCGGTGATGTTTCCGGTGCTGATGTAGCTGTACGCCGAGGTCATCGAAAGCTGCTGACTCAGCTTGGTGTTGTTGACGTACACCGACAGTGTCCCCGAGGAGCCCTGCGGGACGGAGTAGTGCACGTCGATCGCGTTGGCCGAGTTCGTCAGGGTGAACTGCACGTACTGGCCCTGCGCGGACAGCTGCACCGCCCGGCGGCCGGAGGCCTCGGTGGCGAGGTCGCCCTGGGTGAAGTCGGGGCCGATGACCGTGCCGTTGGTGGAGGCGCTTTCGGCCTCGTATTCGGTGAACGGGACGCTCGCGCCGGTGCCGCTCGGCACGCTGAACGGGGACTGGGCCCAGTACGGCGGGGTTCCCGGGCCGTTCATGGCGAGCGCGGGCGGTGCGGCCAGCACCGCGGGAAGAGTGGCGAACGCGGTTGCGGCGGCGAGGGCCGCGGCCGTCAGCCGCGCTCGCCGCCCGGCCGCCGTGGGCAGGCGGCCTGGGGAGCGAAGTGGGATGGACATCAAGTGTGGGGCCTTTCACTGGTGACGGGTGTACCCGTGACGGCGCGCCGGCTTTGGGGCATGGCGGAACAGGATGTCGGTGGGTGCGATCGCTGGAGCGGAGCGTAGAACTTTCGACACCTGACCGCAATAATCACGGTGAAAGTTAGAAACATCTGCAAGACGAGCTGCAAAAAATTGCAGACACCCTGTCCGATTTGCAGCTCAGGGTTCGACGACTGCCGGGTTCGTTGGCGTTTCGGACGGTGTCGGCGGGGCGGATGGTGCAGGCGGCGATGGTGATGCAGGTGGCTGCGACGGTGCCGGTGGCGGGGGCGGTGTGAGCGCCGACTGGTCGCCGGCGCACCCGGCTGCCGAGCACCTCGGCCGCCTGCGGCTTGGGCAGGCTGAACGAAGCGTCCTGCGACGTGCGGCTGGTCAGATAGCGATCGATCACAGGGCTCGCATACTTGGTGAGCGTCGCGACGGTCACCATGAAGGCGGCGTCCCGCGCCGGCTCCCAGACGGTGACCACGATGCCGAGCACGTCCCCGTTGCCGGCCACCGCGCCGGCGCCACTGAACCGGCGCTGGATCCGCGCCTGCGATCTCGGTTCGAGCTGGGCGCGCTCACCGGACAGGTCCTTCTCCATGACCGCGGCGTTCGCGGTCACCCCGGCGTCCACCCCTTCCGGGAAGCCCCAGGCCCGCACCAACTCGTCGCGGTTCCATGTGCGGCGCGGCTCACGCTGAGGTACGTTACTCGCTCGTGATCGCCGCGCCACTGTGTGTTGCGAATTCGCCTGCTGCGGGAGCGGGTCTGATGCTCAGTGGACGACTTTGCTGACGACCCAGTGGTTGCGGCCGAGGCGGCGGGTGCGGGCGAACCCGCGGCTCTCGAACATCGATACCGTCCCGTTGTAGAGGAAGGACGCCGAGATCGACCGGCCGTCGCTCTCCTCCGGATAGCTCTCCACGATTCCGCCGCCGAGCCGCGCGATCTCGCGCAGCGCGCCGTCGAGGGCGGCGGAGGCGACGCCCTTGTGCCGGTAGCTGCTGTCGATGAAGAAGCAGGTGATCCGCCAGTCCGGCAGGGCGGCGGCGTCCTTGGCGTACTCGCGGCGGTGCTTGATGCGCGGCAGCTCCTCCGGCGACCCGAACTGGCACCAGCCCACGCAGGCCGCCTCGTCGAAGACGAGGGCGGCATGCGCCCGCCCCTCCAGGACCCGCGCCTCCTTCTCGGCCCGGTTCTGCGCCACGGTCTTGGCACGGCCCACGCCCTCCTCGTGGAAGCCCATGCACCAGCAGCCGCCCCACATCCCGTTGTGTCGCTCGACCAGCTGCTCGAAGTCAGGCCACGTGGAAGCGTCCAGAGCTTTTATATACATGCCCTTCATGTTCTACCCCGTAGTCGGTGCGGAAACGGTACATGTTCGGCTGGCGGTCTTCGGCATAAGGGAAGGTTACGATACCCGATCATCCGTCGGCTTCTTCCTGCCCGCATCTTTCTGCTCGCCGCTTACATTTCCCTTACATCGCGTTGCGTAGCGTGGTGGTCATGGCTGGCAGAGCGGTTTCCGGCAGAGCGACCAAACCACTGGCCGCGTGCGCGGTGCTCAGCGTGCTCGCGCTGACAGGGGCGTGCACGACGAGCCCGGCGGGCGGACCGGCGGCTTCGCCACGGTCGGCGCCGCCCTCGCCGGTGCAGTACGCGGGCGGCCCGGTCGCGGGGCTGCCCGCCGGGGCGACGCAGATCAAGCACGTCGTGGTGATCATGCAGGAGAACAGGTCCTTCGACAGCTACTTCGGGACCTACCCCGGCGCGGACGGCATCCCGGCGAACGTGTGCGTGCCGGATCCGGCACGCGGCGGGTGCGACCGGCCGTTCCACGATCCGAACGACGTCAACGGCGGCGGCCCGCACGGCCAGAGCAACGCCACCGCCGACATCGCCGGCGGCGCGATGAACGGCTTCGTCGGGCAGGCGGAGAAGTCGCGCAAGGGCTGCGCCGACCCGAACAACCCGGCCTGCGGCGGCAGCGGCGTGCCGGACGTGATGGGCTGGCACGACGCCCGGGAGATCCCGAACTACTGGACGTACGCGAAGGACTTCGTGCTCCAGGACCACATGTTCGAGCCCAATGCGTCCTGGTCGCTGCCCGAGCACTTGTTCATGGTCTCCGAGTGGTCGGCCCGCTGTACGCAGCACGACAACCCGGCGAGCTGCGTCAACGAACTACAGAACCCCGGCCAACCGCCGGACTTCAAGGGCAAGGCCAAGCGCGGCTCATCAGGCAACCAGTCCGGCGCCGGCCCGATCTACGCCTGGACTGACCTGACCTATCTGCTGCACAAGGAGGGCGTGAGCTGGGGCTACTACGTGGCCACCGGCACCGAGCCGGACTGCGCGGACGACGGCTCGGTCAGCTGCGCCCCGATCAAGCAGAACGCGAAGACGCCCGGCATCTGGAACCCGCTGCCCTATTTCGACACCGTCAAGGACGACGGACAGCTGGGCAACATCCAGTCCGTCGACAGTTTCCTGGCGCAGGCCGCGCAGGGCTCGCTGCCCGCCGTCTCCTGGATCACGCCCTCGGGTGACGTGAGCGAACACCCGCCCGGACGGGTCTCGGCGGGACAAGCCTACGTGACGACGCTGATCAACGCCGTGATGAAGAGCCCCGACTGGAACTCGACCGCGATCTTCCTGGCCTGGGACGACTGGGGCGGCTTCTACGACCACGTCGCCCCGCCCCGCGTCGACCAGAACGGCTACGGCCTGCGCGTGCCCGGCCTGGTGATCAGCCCGTACGCCAAACAGGGGACGATCGACCACCAGACCCTCAGCTTCGACGCCTACGACAAGTTCATCGAGGACCTCTTCCTGCACGGCCAGCGTCTCGACCCTGCCACCGACGGACGGCCCGACCCCCGCCCCGACGTGCGCGAGAACGCCCCGCAACTCGGGGACCTGATGTCGGACTTCGACTTCAGCCAACCCGCGCGACCGCCGGTGATCCTCTCCACCCATCCCGCGCCGGGGCCCGCGTCGGGCTGATCGGTTCCAGGCCTGCCCGGCTGTCTCGTCCGATACGGATCCGAACCCAGATCATGAACATCATCGAGAGCGCGTTGAGCAGCGCGACAGCGCAAGAGCAACACGTATCGCACGGGTGGTCAGTTCAGCGCGCTTGACAGCCGCTGGCGCTCGAAACTTTCGAGACAATCGGGTCACGTGCCGCCACCTGCGCAGCGTGCCGCGGCGTCGAAAAACCGGGTCGTGAGAGCGGTCTCAACCGTTGACAGTCAATTTGCGCTGCGCTTACCTTTGCCTCGCCCTTACGCCCGCGGATCCGAAAATTTCGGGCCGGACGAAGCGGCATGTCGGCCTGAGGAGGCAATCGCATGAAACGACGCAGTTTCCTCGCGATGGGCGCCGCCGGAGCGCTCGCTATACCCGCTCTGTCCACCACTACCGCGCGCGCCGCGACCTCCGGGTCGGCGCTGCCCGCCGACGACGCGGCCGGCGCCGCGCTCGGCGTGCCGGCGGATTCGCTGCGCGCGCTGGCGGCGCGGATCGGCCTGCGCATCGGCACCGCGGTCATCCCGTTCGACCTGGACACCGCCGGCTACCCGGACGTCCTGGCGAACCAGTTCTCGGTCGTCACCCCGGGCAACGAGATGAAGTGGCAGGTGGTCGAGCCGCAGCAGGGCGTGTTCGACTGGTCCGGCGCCGACCGCCTCGTGGCGTTCGCGCAGCAGCACGGCCAGCTGGTGCGCGGCCACACGCTGATGTGGCACAACCAGTTGCCGAACTGGCTGACCACGGGGGTCTCCAACGGGACGATCACCAACGGCCAGCTGGCGGACCTACTCAAGCAGCACATCTTCACCGAGGTCTCGCGTTTCCGCGGCCAGATCTGGCAGTGGGACGTCGCCAACGAGTTCTTCGTCGACGGTAACCCGTCGCACATCAACCCGAACGACTTCTGGGTCTCGCACCTCGGGCCGGACATCATCCCGCAGGCCTTCCGGTGGGCGCATCAAGCCGACCCGGGCGCGCTGCTGTTCTACAACGACTACAACATCGCGGGCGAGGACGGCACGAACGCCAAGAGCGATGCCGTCTACGCGTGGCTACAGCAGATGCTGGCGCAGGGCGTGCCGATCCACGGCGTCGGCGACCAAGGACACCTCGACACCCAGTACGGCTTCCCGACCAAGATGGCGGCCGATCTTCAGCGGTTCGCCGACCTCGGCCTGAAGGTGGCCATCACCGAGGCGGACGTGCGCACGTTCGTCGACGGCCCGACGACGCAGGTGCCCACCGACCACCTGGGGCCGTTCGCGCACTCGTACTTCTTCACCCAGATGCTCCAGGCGGCTCTCGTGGTGCCCGAGGTGATCTCGTTCACCTTCTGGGGCTTTGGCGATGCGGACTCGTGGATCCCGGGCTTCTTCAAGGGCGAGGGTTACGGCACGATCTACGACGTCAACCTCCAGCCGAAGCAGACCTTCTTCGACCTTCAGTCGGAGCTGAAACTGGCCGTGCACGGCGCCCCGCGGCACGCGGGCGACGACAACAACGACGACCAGGGCTGACGACCGGCCGACACGGCGTCGCCTATAAGCACACGTTCTCGGTAAGCGCAGGTTCTCAGTAAGCACGGCCACAAAGACCGCGGTGTGCACGTCCCGGGACGGGGACGTGCACACCGCGTCGTGCTTACGCGTCAGATGTCCGGCTGAAGTGGCGAGCAGCCGCGATCAGCAGGCTCCGTCAACAGACTGTGTCAACAGGCTCCATTGTCGTTCCACGCGCCGGACGCGCCGCCCGGGACCTCGTTGTAGTTCCACTGGTTCGCGGTCCAGTTGTGGCCGTTGTACGAGACCTGCATCCCGGCCGTGTAAGCGGTCGTCGAGTTCCACGCCGTGGCGCACGTGCCGCCACCGGTGCCGCCGCCTGTGGACGAGGCGCTCGGCGAGGGGCTGGCGCTGGTCGGCGGCGGGCTCTGCGGCGGGGTGGCCCCGGCGAACTGCGCGTCGTACTTCGTGAAGTCCCAGTCGTTCTGCGGAACGCTGGAGCAGCTGCCGGAGAGCGTGCCGTTGTTGTTCGGCGGGTTGCACTGGCGGTCGCGGTTCACCGACCAGAACGTGTACCGGCCCAGGTGGTTGCTCTCCGCGAAGTTCAGCACGCTCTGGAAGTCGGCCTGGTAGAAGTACTCTGCCGAGTCGGTGCGGCCGTTCATCGACGAGACGCCCTCGTGCGCGTAGGCGGTCGCCGCGCTCCAGCCGAAGGTGCTGGTCAGGATTCCGTTGAACGCCTGTAGGGCGCTGATCTGGCTGGATGCGCCGCTGAAGCCGCCGTCGAAGGGCATGATCGAGTAGTTGTTCGGCGTGAAGCCCAGCGTCTTGGCCTCGTCGAGCAGTTGGGTGCCGAACCAGCCGGTGCCCGCCGCGGTGCCCGGGATGGTCACCGAGATGTAGAGCCCGGCGTTGTTGCGCTGGAGGATCTGCGCGGCGCCGAGTTCGTTGGCGATGGCCGTGGAGTTCTCGTATTCGGGCTCTTCCAGGTCCAGGTCGATCGCGTGCAGCCCGTAGGCGTTGATCACCTGCTGCTCGGCAGAGGCGGTCGCCGAGGCGCTGCCGCAGACCTGGCCCAGCTTCGTGCCGTTGTAGCCGCCGAAGGACACCGACACGTCGCCGCCGGCCGAGCGCAGGGAGCTGATCTGGCTGCCCACCGCGTCGGAGCCGGAGACCGTCGAGCCGCCGCCGTCCCAGGCGGGCGCGCAGGAGCTGTTGTTCTGGGCCAGCACGAAGGCCAGCTCGAAGGCCTTCTCGCCGGTGGCGGCCATGACGGTGTTCAGGTTGGGCGGGGTGTTGTCCAGGGGCATGTCGTACGGCGCCGAGGCGTACCAGTTGTTGCCCAGCGCCGTGGCGGCCTGGGCGCTGGTCGCGGACACGGCGATCGCGGCCGCGCCGATCATCGCGCCTGACGCGGCCACCGCGAGGGCGGCCCTGAATCTGCGCATTAACGCTCCTTCGTTCTGGGCGGATATCAGGAACGGAAAGAGACAGCGCGCGCCGGACGCCGCATCCGAGGAGAAAAATGGACTAGACCTGTGGCGGTGTCAAGGATCGAGACGTCACGATGTGCCAGGCGCTCGAAGCAGCTCGCCACACGGCGTTCGAGTGCGCGGTCTCCGAGCACGCCGTGTTCGAGTACACGGTTTGAGTACGTGGTGTTCGAGTACACAGCGGACCACGACATCTGGGCGTGCCGGTCAGGCCGGCCGGCATGCCCAGATCACGCGCGTCCAGATGTCACGGATTCACGAACACGACCTCGACGGGCTCCCTCGCCGCGATAGCCAGGGGTTCGGCTACACGGGATCGGGCTGCGCAGTGCTCGACGAAACAGTGCCGGATGACGCAGGGGCCAACTCCGCTGCGGCTGCGGTCGCGATCTCGTCCATGCGGCGCACCATCTTCTCCGCGTCGGCTCGCGAGATGGCGGCGGAATCGACGTGGAACGAGATCCGCAAGCCGCCGGGGATGTCGTCGACCTCGACGAACAGTTTGTCGTGCGGCGGATCGTCGTGACCACGCAACCACCGCAACGCGCTCGGCGGCGGACCGTCGGCCGAATCCCGCGGAGGCGCGCCCGCGGACTGGACGGCGCGCGCCGCCGCGCTGACGTCGTGCCGGTCGTTGATGAACAGGCCGGTGTCGAGTTCGACGCCGCGCTCCCGTTCGACGTGAGTCCGCAGCGCGACCATGTCCTCGTGGTCGAAGTACGCGTACTTATACCCCTTCATCACGGACCGCTGCACGCGTTGCAACGCCTCGCCGAACGGCACGTCGGCGACGTCGAGCACGCATATCCCGGCCTGCGCGACGGTGCACACGACATCGGCGAGCCCCGGGCGGAAGCGATTGCCCACGATCGGCCGGATCACCACCGGGTTGATCCCGTTGACCTGGTGCAACCCGACCGCGAGGAGCGTCATGAGGACGGTGGACGTGCCCGATCCGCTCGCGGCGGCGAGTTCGCGCACCGGGGGCAGCAGCGCCCAGCTGTCGAACTCGCCGTGCCAGTAGCGCGGCTGGTCCGCGGCGCCGGGATTGTGGAACCGGTCCGGATCGATGGAGCGGAACACCTCCTCCCAGTAGCGCATCGCGGCGGCGCCGTGCCGTCGCCCGGCCGGCGATCGCTGCCACTGTGCCTGCGAAAGCGGTGCCAGGCCGTCGACCGGCGCAGCGTCCTGAGCCGCCATCTCGCGCAGCATCACGCCGAGCCCGGCGGCGTCGGCGGCCAGATGGCTGATCATCGCCGCCATGTGCGTCGGCCGTCCCCGGTGCAGGATCGTCGCCATCCGCACCGGCCACTCGGCGGTGAAGTCGAGCCCTGTGTCGCGGTACCGCTTGCACACCGCCTCGGCGACCTCGGCCGGATCGTCGTCGCCCGCGTCGACGACGTCCAGCGGAAGCTGTCCGGAGGCGTGCACGACCTGAATCGGCCGATCCGCGTCGAGGCGCAGACGGGTGCGCAGCGACGGGTAGCGGCTCATTGCGTAACGCAGAGTGCCGAGGATTGTCTCGACAGTCATCCCCTCGGGCAGTGCCGTCACGCCGCCGAGTGGTAGCCAGCTGGCCAGGGCGGTTATCGTCGCCCAGTTCTCCTTCTGGCCCCACGAGAGCTCGCCCTCGCCCGCGCCGTCGCCTTCGAACGCGACCATGATCTGTTCCCGTGCCCTGGTCATCGCCAGCCTCCGACGGGTGCCATTACGGTTATGTCCGGTAAGAACGTAAGAACCGTGCGAAAGTGTAGCGGCGTGTCGAGTGCTGCGGACCGTCCTCGGCGAAACTACGGATGCCACCACGCGGCTTCGTTCCGTTACTGATCGGTCACTCGGGCGCGAATCGGACGTCGAAACTTATACGTACCGTGACTGGATATTCGCCCTCGGTCGAAGAATCGGCTGTAACTACCGCTTGATACTCACTCATCGTGACAAACGGCGGGTCGGTCAGGTACTGTCACTGATCGTGTGTCCGGCCACTCGCTGACGGAACAGTCGCACCGGCACACCCGCCGAGTCCGCGTACCCGCCCCAAGGCGGCAGCGGAGCCGGGGACCCATGAGTCCCTCGGGGTGAATCGGTGCTCAATGTGACCGGTATTTGACGGTTGGTAGCCGTCGCCGCTCCCACGTGCACTGTAGGGCGAATTCCTTGCGCCCGAACCCGTCAGCTAACCCGGTAGGCGGCGCAAGGAGAGGCGACACCTGCCGTGGGCGTGATCAAGCTCCCTTTCTCGCATGCCAAGAAGTACATCCCGAGTCGGCGCAGCATGGCCGGCGCTGGCGCCGCCGTCGCGATGCTCGCGGGGCCGCTCAGCCTCGTGACTGCGGGCGCGGTGAGTTCAACCGCCGCCGCATCGGCGACATCGGCCAACGCCGCGTATGCCGAGTCGGCGCCGGACGCGCTGGTGGCGAAGTTCGTCGCCGCGAGGTCGGCTACCCCCGCCAAGCGCCCGGCCGCACCGGCGTCGCTCGCCGCCAAGCCCCCGATGTCCAAACCTCCGGTGCCCAAGCCGGCTGCGCCCAAGGCTCTGGCGAGCGCGCCAGCGGCTGCGCGTGCCGCTGCGTCTGCGCCGAAGCCCGCGGTCAGGGCGGCCGTCGCCAAGCCGGCCGATCCGTACGCGGGTGTCACCGCCGCGCAGCTTGAGCCGGCCGGCCTGTACGGCTACCAGGAGTATTTCGTCGCGAGCCCTGAGCAGTGGCAGAACGCGAAGACGATCGTTCGGGTCGCCCAACGGCGCGGCATGTTCCCGTACGCCGCGGTTATCGCCATCGCCACCGCGTTGCAGGAGTCCACGCTGCGCAACCTGACCGTCGCCGTCGACGCCGACTCGCTCGGCCTGTTCCAGCAGCGTCCTTCGATGGGGTGGGGCAGCGCGAGCCAGCTGACCGATCCCGCCTACGCCACCGGGGCCTTCCTCAGCGCCCTGACGCAGTACGCGCCGGCCTACGGCTCGATGCCGCTGTGGCAGGCCGCGCAGGCCACCCAGCGTTCCGGCTACCCCACCGCGTACGCGCGCTGGGAGGACCAGGCGGCGCGCATGGTGGCGCAGATCGCCGCAGGAGGCTGACAGCTCCCTGTCGCCCCGGCGCCAGCGCCGGGCCGGGCGGCTCTGCTCACGGCCCGCGTCTCGTCTACGGACGCGGGCCGGAGCGCCACCGTGGCGGAAGTGATGAGCGTGGACGAAGCGGGAACAATGCAAACGCTCGTCATGCGTCTCAGAAAGCTGCGGAGGGCCGACCACCGATGAAGCGCCCGTTTGCTCGGCCGGGCCTGTCGCCCTATGACGCCTACCGGCAGCCTTCCGCGCCACCGCGGTCCGGGGCGGCCCGGGTGACCTGGCTCGGCGTCTCCACGCTGCTCGTCGACGACGGCGCCACTGCCCTGATGATCGACGGCTTCTTCACCAGGCCCGGCCTGCTGCGCGTGCTGACCGCGAAGATCGCGCCGCGGACGCGGACCGTCGCCGAGTGCCTGCGGCGGGCAGGCGTCTCCCGGCTGGCCGCCGTCATCTGCGCACACTCGCACTACGACCACGCACTCGACGCTCCGGCGGTGTGCGCGCAGACCGGGGCTTTGCTGGTCGGCTCTGCGTCCACTGCGAACATAGGCCGGGGGCAGGGCCTGCCCGAAGACCGCATCCTGGTGCCGGAGACGAACAGCCCGCTCGCCTTCGGCACGTTCACCGCGACGCTGATCGAGTCCGTACACAGTCACGGGGACCGCTTCCCGGGGCGCGTCGACGCGCCGCTGGTCCCGCCCGCGCGACCGTCTTCGTGGGCTACCGGTTCCTGTTACTCGATCCTCGTCGAGACCGGCGGCGGTGCTCACAGCCTTCTGATCCACGCGAGTGCGAACTACGTGCCCGGCGCGCTGCGCGGGCAGCACGCCGACGTGGTCTACCTCGGCGTCGGCGAACTGGGCAAGGCCACTGCCGCCTTCCGTGACGCGTACTGGAACGAGGTCGTCGTCACAACCGGGGCGCGTCGTGTGGTGCCCGTGCACTGGGACGACTTCTTCCGCTCACTCGACCGGCCGGTGCGGCCGCTGCGTTACTTCGCCGACGACTTCGGCGCCACGATGCGGTTCCTGCTGGATCGCGCGGCTGCGGACGGCGTCGAGGTGGCGATCCCGGTGCCGTGGCGGCCGGCCGATCCCTTCGCCGGGTTCTGCGAAGGCTCGCCCTGACGGGGATCTGCTTCGGCGCAGGCTTTTTCTGACGCGGTCTTGCCGCATTTCGAGCGTGCCGTCA
The DNA here is from genome assembly GCF_035946395.1 of Actinocrinis sp. Lineage (NCBI taxonomy): Bacteria > Bacillati > Actinomycetota > Actinomycetes > Catenulisporales > Actinospicaceae > Actinocrinis > Actinocrinis sp. The sequence goes on along the minus strand of NZ_DASYZI010000027.1, from coordinate 3,011 downwards.
TAGTGCAACGTGTCCGCCGGCGCACGTCCCGTACCGATCAGTGAATCATGGTTCTGCGGTCCCGGCCTGGAGGCGGTATGCCCGGAACAAGCGTGCCCGCGACGATTTCCGTACCGTTCAGCGGCGAAGGCTCGGGAATCGGCGAGCTGACCTGGGGCCAGCGTGAGATCCTGCGCGCGGTCCGCCTCTCCGGGCACTCGATCTTCCTCGGCGGCGTCACACCGCTGCCGGAGAGCTGGACCGTCGACGACGTCGTACTGCGCGTGCGGTTCCTCATGCGCCGCCACCAGTCTCTGCGCACCCGGCTCGTGCGCGACTCTCGTGGCGGCGCCAAGCAGGTTCTCTCGGCGTCGGGTGAGCTCGTGATCGAACTCTACGACGCTTCCGAGGAAGAGGACGAAGATCCCAGGACGCTGGCCGACGCGGTGAACAGCCGTTACGGGCAGACCGACTTCGACGAAGAGCACGAGTGGCCGGTGCGCGTCGCCGTCGTCCGTCGCAGCGGGGTGCTCAGGTACGCGGTCTTCGTCTACAACCACCTGATGATCGACGGGATGGGCCTGGCCGCGCTGCTGAGCGACCTGGCCACCATGGATCCGGTGACCGGGGACGCGCCGCCGGTCACCGCGTTGCAGCCGCTGGAGTTGGCCGCGCGTCAGAGTACTGCTGCGGCACGCCGCCAGCGTGAGGCGGCCCTGCGCCATTGGGAGGCCATCGCCCGCGCCGTGCCGTGTCGTCAGTCCACGGTGGCGGATCCGCAGGACCCGCCGTACCGCGAGCTGTGCTACCGCTCGCCTGCCGGGCTGCTGGCGACCCGGTCGATCGCGGCGCGCCGCGGTACCGACACCGGACCGGTACTGCTCGCCGCGTGCGCGGTCGCGCTCGGCCGGGTGACCGGGATCAGCCCGGTCGTGCTGCTCAGCGTGGTGAACAACCGCTTCCGCCCCGGGCTGGCCAACGCGGTCATGCAGCTGGCCCAGCGCGCGCCCTGCCTGTTCGAGGTCGAGGGCCGCAGCTTCGAACAGGTCTTGGCCCAGGCGCGGCGGGCCTCGCTGCAAGCCGGCGTGTCCAGCTACCTCGACCCGGACGAGTGTGACCGCATGCTGGAGCGGGTCGAGCGGGAACGCGGCGAGCGGGTGGACCTGTCCTGCTTCTACAACGACCGGCGCGTTCCCGGGACTTCGGAGACGAACCGCGTGGCGGACCCCGAGGAGATCAGTCGTCTGCTTCCCGGGACCTCGTCGAGCTGGCGCGGCCGACTCGGCACGCAGGACAACGAGTTCTTCCTGCACATCAACGACTCCCCGGACGCGCTCGACTTCCTCATCTGCGCTGACTCCCGCTTCCTCGGCCCGGCCGGACTTGAGCGCTGTGCGCGCGAGTTCGAGGCCGTACTCATTCGTGCGGCGACCACCTAAGATCCGATGTATCGGTTAAGCGCGGCCGAGCACTCGTCGGTCGACCGTCAGCGTGTCCGAGTGGGTACTCTCACATAACTCCAGCTCAAGTGCGGTTCAATTGATCAGAAGCGTGTTGGATCGACATCGAATCTTGACTTATATTTCACGGCGACGCAACATCGTGAGGGCTTTTCATCCGATCACCCACACTTCGGAGTCACGATGGTTGAACGACGAACACCGCGCCGCCGCGCACTGCTCGGCGCCACGTGCGCGGTCGCACTGCTCAGCGCCTTTGCGGCAACGCACGCGGTCCCCACCGGCACGACCCGGTTGACCGACGCCGTGCCGGCCGCGAGCAGCGCGCCGATCTATCTGAACACCAGCTACACCTTCGAGCAGCGCGCCGCGGACCTGGTCTCCCGGATGACGCTCGCGGAGAAGGTCGCGCAGCTGAGCACGACGAGTGCTCCGGCGATCCCGCGGCTCGGCGTGCAGCAGTACACGTATCAGGCCGAAGCCCAGCACGGCGTCAACTATCTGGGCGCCGACCAGAACAGCGGCGGCCACCCGAACCCGCCGGTCGCGACCAGCTTCCCGACGAACTTCGCGTCCACGATGTCGTGGGATCCGGGTCTGGTGTATCAGGAGACCACTGCGATCTCGGATGAGGCGCGTGGGTTCTTGGACAAGTCGTTGTTCGGTACCGGGCAGAACAACCTCGGCCCGTCGTCCAGCGACTATGGCTCGTTGACGTTCTGGGCGCCGACGGTGAATCTGGATCGTGATCCGCGCTGGGGTCGTACGGATGAGGCGTTCGGTGAGGATCCGTACCTGGTCGGGCAGATGGCCGGGGCGTTCGTCAACGGCTTTCAGGGCAACAACATGTCCGGCCAGCCGCTCAACGGCTACCTGAAGGCCGCCGCGACCGCGAAGCACTACGCCCTGAACAACGTGGAGCAGAACCGCACCGGCGTGTCCTCCAACGTCGACGACGCCACGCTGCGCGAGTACTACCTGGCGCAGTTCCAGAGCCTGATTGAGAACTCGCATGTCGCGGGCCTGATGACGTCGTACAACGCGATCAACGGCACGCCGGCGGTGGCGGACACGTACACGGCCAACCAGATCGCGCAGCGCACGTTCGGCTTCAACGGGTACGTCACTTCAGACTGCGGTGCGGTCGGTACCACGTATCAGAACCCACCGAGCGGGCATGCCTGGGCACCGCCGGGCTGGAGCACCGACGGCGGCGGCAACAACGCCGTCTGGACCAACACGACCTCCGGGGCGAAACTCTCCGGCCAGGCCGGCGGCGAGGCGTACTCGCTGCGCGCCGGGACCGACGTGAACTGCGGCGGCAACGAGAACACCGTCCCGAACATCCAGGCGGCGATCGATGCCGGGGTCCTGAGCCAGGGCGTGATCGATGACGCGTTGGTGCACCTGTTCACGATCCGGATGGAGACCGGTGAGTTCGATCCGGCGTCGCAGGTGCCGTATACGTCGATCACGAAGTCGGTGATTCAGAGTCCGGCGCATCAGGCCTTGGCGACGCAGGTGGCGGACAACTCGCTGGTGCTGTTGAAGAACGCGAACGTGTCCGGGACC
>NZ_DASYZI010000026.1:0-17429 GCF_035946395.1 Actinocrinis sp. | reverse complement strand
CTCCTGCCCGATGTACGGATGAGTGCCGCCGACGATCACGCCCGACTTGACCAGCTCCAGCGCCTGCTCCTCGAACCGGCGGATCAGCCGGATCGCGCGATACCGGCCCGCAGGCGTGCTCAGGTCCACCGGTGCCGGGTTTCCGGACAGGGCGTTTCCAGGCACAGTGTTTCCGGACACGGCGGTTCCGAGCGGGGGGTCAACGAGCGCTGAGTTGCCGGGTGCTGAGTTGCCGGGTGCTGAGTGTCCGAGTGCTGTGTTCTCAGCCACGATGCTCCCAGCGGTAGTGTTCCCAGTGACCGTGTTCCCGAGCGCGTGAACGCCTGTCCCGTCGGCCGGGCCGGTGGTGTCGGCCATCAGGACGCCGCCGGCCAGATCTGCGGGCAGTACTCGGGGTCGGCGTAGTCCGGCACCCCCTCGGCAGTGCGGCGCACCAGCACGTCGTGGTTGTAGACCACGGTGGAGCCGTCCGGCCGCTCGAAGCGGCGGTAGCGGTTCTCGCCGTCCTGTAGGTGCAGCGAGATCGCGCGCCGCGGCCGTCCCGACACGTTCGCCCCGCTGCCGTGGTAGGTGCGGCAGTGGTGGAAACTGACGTGCCCGCGCGGGATGACCACCGGCTCACGCTTGATCGCCGTGCCGTTCAGCTCGGCGGTCTGTTGCAGGATCTGCTCCAGCTCGTCCCGGTTGCGCTGGGCGAAGTGCCGGGTCGAGTCGTCGCCGTCGATCTCCGACCACAGGTGCGAGCCGTCGATCATCTCGATCGTGCCCATCTCCACAGTGCAGTCGTGCAGCGGGATGAACGCGGTGAGCATCCGCTCCGAGGAGCAGGTCTGCCAGTAGTGCCGGTCCATGTGCCAGGGCACCAGGTTCGTGGCCTCCGCCGGGTTCGGCGGCTTGTAGATCATCGTGGCCTGCCACACCCGCACCGCCTCGGCCGCGGCCAGCGCCGCGGCCGTCGCGCCGAGCAGCGGCTTGCACAGGATCGCGCGGATCGCGTCGCTCTCGAAGTGCACGTAGTCGTTGTGCCGCTGGACCGGGCCGTCTTCCGGCGCCCAGGACGCGAGGAACGGCGGGCGCACCGGCAGCTGCCGGTCCCGCTGCCCCGCGTAGTACTTGTCGCTGGCTTCCAGCAGCGCGTCGATCTCGTCGTCCGAGAACAGCGGCTCGGCGGAGAGCCACCAGCCGTGCTCGGCGAAGAAGCGCGCGTCGTTAGCCGAGGGCACGGCGCGCAACTGCGCCGGCGGCAGGGCCGCGTACCTCGGATCCGGCGTCGTCTCGCCCACCTGGTTCAACACGATGCCCCCTCTTCGTCTCAGCTGTCCGCGGCGGCGTTCTGCCGCTCGACCGCTTGATACAGAGCCTTGATGTTGGCGGTGCCGAAGGTGCCGGCGCCGCGCCGCTCGATCAGTTCGAGGAAGAAGGTGCGGCGCGGGTGGGTGGTGCGGGTGAAGATCTGGAACAGCTGGCCGTCGTGGTCCTGGTCCACCAGGACGTTGAGCCTGCGCAGCGTGTCGGAGGGGATCCGGGTCGGGCCGAGCCGCTCCTCCAGCACGTCGTAGTACGCGCTCGGCGTGGTCAGGAACTCGACCTCGCGCTCGCTGAAGGTGCGCACCGCGGTGGCGATGTCCTCGGTGCGGAACGCCAGGTGCTGCACGCCCGCGCCGCCGTGCGCGTCGAGGTATGCGTCGATCTGGCCCGGATTCCGGCTGGTGTCCGGCTCCAGCAGCGTGAACGTCACCGCGCCCGACGCGCTCTGCACCACGACCGAGTCCATGGCCTGCGCGCCGACCTCGATGTACTCGCTGAAGATCGGCCGCAGGTCGAGTGCCTCCTCGCAGAAGGTGACCGTGGGGTGCAACTCGCCCGCGGGCACGACCACCGCGACGTGGTCGATCACCTCCAGCAGGCCGTCCGCCGCATCGCCGGCGGACGCCAGGGCCGGATCGGAGGGTTCGACGAAACGCAGCGCGGTATCACCGAATCCTGCTATCGTCGAGTCCTCGGCCGAGATGACCCTGGCCCCGCGGCGCGCCGCCTCGTCGCACGCCGCGCGCGCGTCATCGCAGAGCACGGCGACGACTGCGACGCCGTCGCCGTGCCGTCGGACGTATTCTGCGGCCGGGTGGCTCGGCGAGGCCGCGCAGGACAGGACCAGCCGCACCCCGCCGTGCACCAGCAGCGTGCAGTCGAGCCCGGGGTCCGGCCGCCGGTAACGCTCGTCGACGGTGAATCCGTACCCGTCGACCAGGTGTGCCGCGACTTTGACCGGGTCCTCGACGTGGAATTCGGCGTAGGCGATGGCCTGGATGTTCATGATCTCCCTCCCTCGGGGCGCCTGGTCGCGCCGGTGCTCGCCGGCCCGAACAGGAGGCTGATGTTGTGCCCGCCGAACGCGAAGGAGTTCGACAGTGCTCTGCGTACCGGCCCGCGGCGGGCCGCGCCGCGCACGTGGTCCAGCTCGCAGGCCGGATCGGGCACGTCGAGGTTGAGCGTCGGAGGCATTGCGCCGCGCGCGACGCACAGCGCCGTCGCGGCCGCCTCGGCGGCCCCCGAAGCGCCGAGTAGGTGTCCGGTGGCGCCCTTGATCGAGCTGACTGCTGGTTGGTGCGTTCCGAAGACTGCGTGCAGTGCGATGGTCTCGGCGACGTCGCCGAGTTTCGTGCCGGTGCCGTGCGCGTTGACGTAGTCGACGTCTGATGGCTCCAGGCCCGCGTCGGCCAGTGCCGTGCGCATGGAGTCCATCGCGCCTTCGCCGTCGGGGCGCGGCGTCGTCGGGTGGTGCGCGTCGGTGGAGGCGCCCCAGCTGAGCAGGTCCGCGTACCCTGACACGCCACGTGCCTCGGCGTGCCCGGTACGTTCGAGCACGAGCACCGCGCTGCCCTCGCCGAGCACGAAACCGTTGCGGCGGCTGTCGAACGGCCGGCTCGACGCGGCCGGATCCTCCCAGCCGGCGGCCAGCGCCCGAGCGTTGTTGAAGGCCGCCGCGATGGTCGGGTGCAGCGACGCGTCGGCCCCGCCGCAGACCACGACGTCCGCCTCGCCGGCCCGGATCAGCCGCAGCCCCTCGCCGATCGACTGTGCGCCGGCCGCGCACGCGGTGGTGATCGCCGAGGAGTAGCCGCGGATGCCGTACTTGATCGCGATCCGCGCGGCGGCCATGTTCGAGAGCATCCCGGGCAGCAGGTACGGGCTGACCCCGGGCCGCCCGCTCTTCTCACGCCGCCGCGCGGCTCCCTCGTAGCTCTCCAGTCCGCCGCCGCCGGTCGAGACGATCACCGCGACGCGCCGCGGGTCCACGTCGCGGCCGACTTCGAGCCCTGCGTCGGCGATCGCGCCGTCCGCGGCGGCCATCGCCAGCAGCACGAAGCGGTCCACGTAGCGGCCCTCGGTCGGCGGCAGCACCTCGCGGGCGTCGACCGGTCGGCAGATCCCGGCCGACTCCAGCCAGCCGGCCGCCGGGTGCTCGCCCTCGGGGCGGGTCAGGCCACTGCGCCCGGCGAGCAGCGCGTCGAAGAACTCCTCCGGCTTGCTGCCGAGCGGCGTCACCACGCCCATCCCGGTGATCGTCGCCGTAGGCCGCCCCTGTATGCCCATGTTCGCAGTGCTCATATTCACAGTGTTAATATTCACAGTGCTCATCACGAGCTCTGTGATTCGAGGTGGCGCTGGCGCAGCATGAACTTGCGCACCTTTCCGGTCGGGCCGACCGGGATGCTGTCGTCGTCGATCACCTTCACGGCGCGGACCGTCTCCGCCACATGCTCGTCGAGTGCGGCGGCCACCTCCTTGGAGCGGTCACGGTCCCGGTCGGCACTCGCGGTCAGCTGCAACAGGACGTCCGTGACGACGCGGTCGCCGAGCCGGACCGCGACGACGGTGCAGTCGAGGACGTCGGGGCAGGCCGCGAGGATGCGCTCCTCGGATCTCATCGTGTAGAGGCGTTTGCCGTTGCCGAGGTCGACGGAGTCGACCAAGCGGTCCATGTGGTAGTAGTAGCCCTCTTCGTCCCGGTACATCAGGTCACCGGTCATGAAAAAACCGCGCACCCGCGTGCGGTACGTGGTCACCGAGTCGTTCCAGTAGCCCAACGCCAACGTCGGCGACTTCGTCCCCAACTCACCCACCTGCCCCACACCCAACGGCTCACCCTCAGGACCCAACACCTCACAATCCACGAACGTGTGCGGCTTACCCACACAACGCCCATACCGATTACTGTCGACAGTGTGCGTGATGAAAAAGTGCGAATGCCCCATCTCCGTCGAACCCAGACCGTCCACGAACACCGAACCGGGCGTGCGCACCCGGCCGCCGCTCGTGGCGATCTGCCGCGATCCGACCGCGACCAGCTTCCTGATGTGCGCCTCGTGCGCACAGTCGCCGGTGTTCCACCACAGCGCGACCGAGTCCAGATCGCGTGCGGCCAGGTCGTGCCGGGCCAGGTCGGCCCAGGTCGCGGCGAAGCCGAAGACGCTGCCGGGCCGCCAACTCTCGATCGCGTCGAGCACCTCGGCGCCGGTCTGCCTGGACAGCAGCAGGATTTCGGCCTGCGCGCTGAGCGCGAGGTTGATCGCGATCAGCGTGGCGGCGTGCGGCGACGGCAGGGCACTGAGCATCCGCTCGGAGCCCTGCGGGCGCGGCAGGGCGAGACGGTAGCGGATCGCCGCGTACAGGCTGGCGTGCGAGTGCACGACCGCCTTCGGCATACCGGTCGTACCGGAGGAGTGCGTGATCGCCACCGGATCGTCCGGCCAGTGCCGGTAGGGCGCCGGCGCGGCGTCGGGGTCGGCCGATCCGAGCTCTGACACGTCCGGAAGCAGCGCGGTGCCCGGGTCCTTCCCGGCGAGCCGCTCGCGATGCGACTGGTCGGTGATCAGGCCGACGGCCCTCAGCCTACTGATGAACAGCGCGGCGCGATCGCCGTCGAGGTTGGGGTTGGCCAGCGCCGGGATCGCGCCGAGGCGGGCGAGCGCCAAGAAACTCAGCACAGCGTCCGATGCGTTGCTCACGTACACCGCGACCGGGTCACGCGGGCGCACGCCGAGACCGTGCAACGCGGCGGCGCGGGCGCGCACCGCCCGGTCGAGCTCGACCAGGGTGAACGGCTCGCGTGCGGGGCGCCCGTCCATGTCGGTGTCGAAGCTCACCAAGGGCACGTCGACGCCGATCCCCTGGCGTATTCGGGCCGTCAGGACGTTTCCGGCGCCAACCTCGGGGTCGGCGGCCAGCCGGGCGCGAATGCTCTTGACACTCATGGCGGCCGGCCCGCTCACGCGTTGCCCACGGCCGGCGCCCCGGTGACCCGGCCGGCCACGGCGGCGGCGAACTCGTCGAGGGTCATCATGGCGGTGGTCTCCATCTCGTCGAGGTCGAACTTGACCCCGAAGGTGTCCTCCACCTGCACCGCCAGGTCGGCCAGCGCCAGCGACTCCAGGTCGAGCCCGGCCGGCCCGAGGTCGGTATCCCCGGTCACCTCGCTGACGTCGTAGTTCATCTCTCGCAAAGCATTGATGACAAACTGTCTTACCTTCTCCTGCACCGCTTCTCCTCGGTAGGCATCCGGGTTCTCGGATGGGTGGCGACTGGAGCTTTGGAGCGTGATCCCCGGCAGTTGAAGGAACGGGAGGCAGCCCTTTACCACGATTCACATTACTTATCTGAGCGCTGACACTACAAGGGAGGCAGACGCGGTCAAGGGGTGGTGGTGAGCGCGGGTTGCGCGCGCCTCCCACGCGCTGCCGCGCGCTGCCCGGACCGGCCCCGCGGTGGCCGGTCCGGGCCTGTCGCGCCGGTGCGGTGTCAGCCGGTGTACCCGGCGAACAGCTTCGAGAACTGGTACGGGGTCTGGCTGATCTCGGTGCAGGTCGACAGCCCGCCGCCGTTCGCGCAGGGCTGGTCGCGGGTGACCGCCCAGAAGGCCAGTTCGCTCAGGTGGTTCTGCCCGGCGAAGCCGATCAGCTGCTGGGCGTCGGAGATCCCGAACACCTCGTCCGCCTGGTCGTTCTGGCCGATCATCGGGGTCACGCCGACCATGGCCCACGTCTGCGCGGCGCTCAGGCCCGTCCAGACCTGGGCGATCTGGGCCTGGGTGGACTGCGCGGACTGGATCGCGTAGGCGCCCATCTTGCCCGCCGGGTTGGGCGCGGTCGAGTCGCCGAAGTCCATCGCCATCACATTGACGGTGGTGACCGTCACGCCGTAGTTCTTCGCGGACTGCATGATGTAGACGCCGTCCGCGGTCAGGCCGCTGGGCAGCACCGGCAGCGTCAGACTCACCTTCAGATCGCGGCCCTTGGCCCGCTGGGCCGCCTGCACCGCGGCGATGGCGGCGCTGCGCCGGTCGACCGAGGCGTGGTCGGCCACCGCCGCGCCTTCGATGTCGAAGTCGATGCGGTCGAGCGAGTACGCGTCGACAACGTTCTGATACTGCGCGGCCAGCGCGGAGACGGTGGTGCACGATTGGGCGAGCTCGGTCCCGTTCTCGCCGCCGAACGAGACGCGCACGTCGCCGCCGGCCGCGCGGATCGCGTCGAAATCGGCCTTGTCCCAGCCGCTCGCCGGGTCGAAGGCGCCGAACCAGCTGGCCGTGCACGCCGCGCTGCCGTTGATCACGAAGCCGAGCGAGAACTGCTTCAGCCCGGTCGCGGACGCGATGCCCGGCAGGCTCGGCGTCGGCCAGGCGCCCATGTCGATGTAGGGTGCTGCGATTCCTGGCGCGGTGCCGCTGCCCGCGGTGCCGGTGACCGCTGCGCTGTGGCCGGACTCGTTGCCCGCGGCGTCGAACGCCGTCACGGTGAAGGTGTGGCTGCTGCCGGCGAGCAGTCCGGTGACGTTCGCGGACGGTCCGGTGGTCGTGGCCGTGATCGTCGTGCCCTCATAGACGCGGTACCCGGCGACGCCGACGTCGTCGGTCGAGGCGGTCCAGGCCAGCGCGATGCTGCCGGGACCGGTGCCGGTGACGTGCAGGCCCGCCGGTGTGGTCGGCGGCGTGGTGTCGGCGGGCAAGCCTTGGCAGGGTTCGTTGTTGATCAGGCAGTTCGCGGGCGGCGTGATGGTGCCCGTGGTGCTCACGTCGAAGCCGACCGCGTCGGCGCTGGCGCCCGGCGCGAGTGGCGAGGCCCAGCTCGGCGACGTGACGGTGTAATGCGTGCCGCTGTTGGCGACGGTGGCGTTCCACAAGCTGGTGACCGACTCGCCGGCGGCGAGGTCGAAGGTCATGGTCCAGCTGTTCACGGTGGTGTTGGTGTCGTTGACGATGCTGTACTGGCCCGCGAAGCCGGTGCTCCAGGACTGCGTCGTGGTGTACGTGGCGATCAGTCCGGACATCGCGGCCGCGCTCGCGGCCGGGATGGTGGCGATCGAAAGTGCCGTGGTTCCGGCGGCGATCAGCGCGAACGCCGCCGTTCCGGCGAGTCGGGCGCGGCTTTCTTGGGAGAGGCGCCTCACGGCGGGTCCTCCTCGGCTCTGGCAGCACGGGACCCGCGCTGCGTACGGCGATTGCTGCGCCGTGCGCCGCGGCACTCTCAGATTGGTCCAGACCAGTGGGCGCGTCAAGACGGCAGACACATCGCACTGGTCTGAGACCGTGCCACTTCGCCACTTCATGAGATCCGCCGACTCAGGCGTGCTGGTTCAGCCGTGCCAGCTCAAGCGTGCCAACTCAACCAAGCCGCTTCGGTCGGGCCCGCCTCAGCCGCCGCCGTTGCCCGCCTGAACCGCCTGTATGGTCATCGTGACGACGTCCGCCGAGCACGCATTGGTGTTGTACGGGACGTACAACAGGTTCGACGTGTTGGGCGGATAGACCAGCAGGTAAGTCGTCGGAGTCGGACTACAGCTCGCCGTGGGGTAGTTCAGCGCGTCGGTGATACGCAGCGTCGCGTAGGCGTAGCCGCCGGGCTGGAGCGTGATCACCTTCGAGGCGACCGAGTGGTCGCGGCCGGCGGGCTGGCCGACCTGGTTCACCGGAGTTCCGGCCCCGAACGAAACCCCCGGGTAGCCGTAGAGCGTGCACGGCTCGTTGTTGAGGTTCTTGAAGACGATGTTGACGTAGGTGGTGCCCATGGCGCCCTGGCTCAGACCAGTGGCGCCGTTCAGGTACCTCACCAGGCAGGTGTTCGATCCGGCCGCGTGCGCGGACGCGGCCGGCGAGGAGGTGTCACCCGAACCGCCTGATCCGCCGATGCCACCCGAACCGCCGGAACCCGCGGCCGACGTGTCCGTCGCCGACGCGGAGTTCGTCGCCCCTCCCCCGCCCGCGCCCGCACTCGGACCGGAACCGCCAACCGCGGTCGGCACCGGACCCGACGCGCCGTTGGACGTGCACGCCGCCGACAGCGCCGTCACGCACGCCAGCAGGCTGAGCGCGCCGACGGCTCGGCGGGATTCAGCGAGGAAAACCCTGTTCATGCCCGCATCTCCTGGGAGTTGATCTGCCCGATCCCCTGCCTAATCTAGATCCGGCCGTTGCGATCCAACAGGGATCGCGCCGAACCGTGTGCGATCGGGTGCACGGCACTGCCCTTTCGGGCGGCGACGCACCTGGACCCTGCAACGATCCAGGTCAGCCCGTCGCGGACCGTGCGTTTACCCGGCAGGTTGGTACAAGCCGCGCACGCGCGCGCTCAGACGTGTCAGGCCGAGCAGCGCATCGATGCTCGGCGTCGGCACGTTGACCGCGAGGCCGATCTCATGCACCGCGCCGACCAGCGCGTCGAGCTCCAAAGGGCGCCCAGCCTCGGCGTCCTGGAGCATCGAGGACTTGAAGACGCCGAGTGCCCGCGTGATCTTGTTGCGCTCCCCGGGGCTCTGGTCGATCGGGCAGCCGATCCGCGCGCCGATCCGCTGCGCTTCGACCATCACGGCGTCGCAGAAGGCACGCACGAGGTCGTCGTCGAGGATGAGATCCGCCGTGGCCCCGGTCAGCGCGGAGACCGGATTGATGGTCACGTTGCCCCAGAGCTTGTACCAGATCTCCCGCTGGATCCCGGTGGACGCCGTGGCGTCGAGACCGGCCGCGCGCAGCGCCCCGACGAGTTCGCGCACCCGGGGCGATTCGGTGTTGTCGGGTTCGCCGACGATCAGCCCGCAGCCGCGGTGGTGCCGCACCAATCCGGGCTCGGGCGTGCTGCAACTCATGTGCACGACGCCGCCGAGCACGCGGCGCGGGGAAATCGCGGCGGCGATGCGGCCACCGGGGTCCACGCTCTCCAGCCGCAGTCCCTCGCAGGGGCCGCCGAAGCCGTCGAAGTACCACCAGGGCACGCCGTTCATCGTGGTCAGCACGGTGGTCGCCGGTCCGAGCAGCGGACCGACGCCCGAGACGACGGCGGGCAGTGAGGGCGCTTTGACCGCGAGGATCACCGCGTCCTGCGGCCCGAGCGCAGCCGCATCGTCCGAGGCATGCACCGGCGCGGTCACGAGTTCGTGACTGTAGTCCTCGTGACCAGCGCCCTCGTGACCAATGCCGCCGCCACCGTCGCCACCGGTCTCAAGCCGCCAGCCGTGCGCACGTAGCGACGCAAGTGTGGCTCCCCGGGCGAGTGCCGAGGTCTCGACTCCGGAAGCGGCCAGCCGGGCGCCGATGAAGCCGCCGATCGCGCCGGCGCCGACGATGCAGATACGCATGTCGGCTTCTTACCACGCCGCGGCGCACGTCCGGACCACTTGTAACCGAGTTGAACCCGCTGGTTCGGACCCGCCGTTTCGGACCCGCGGCGACTTGGCACGCTGATGCTCCGGCAACGTTTTGGTCGCCTTTCGGAAAACGGCGGGCTCGGCGTGGATTTTTCTGTGACCCGGCGCCTACCTTGGGGGTCTCCAAACCGAAGGGGGATGAGCAGGGTTTTGAGTCGAAGGTAGGCACATGGTCGGGCAGATCGACGCGCGGCTGGTCACCGAGGCGCGCGCCGGTGATCAGGAGTCCCTTGATGAGCTGATCGCGCGGTACCTGCCGCTGGTTTACAACATCGTCGGGCGGGCGCTGGCGGGGCGCGGCGACGTCGACGACGTGGTGCAGGAGACGATGCTGCGCGTCGTGCGCGGGCTCGACGGGCTGCGAAACCCGGACCGGTTCCGTCCGTGGCTGGTGGCCGTCGCGATGAACCAGGTGCGCGAGCACAGCCGGATGCGGCAGGCGACGCCCGCGTCGCTGGAGGAGGCGGCCGAGCTCGCCGATCCGGGCGCGGACTTCGTCGACCTGACGCTCACCGAGCTGGGCCTCTCCGGCCAGCGTCGCGAGGTCGCGTTGGCCACGCGCTGGCTGGACGCCGACGACCGCCATCTGCTGTCACTGTGGTGGCTGGTCACCACCGGCCACCTGACCCGCACCGAACTGGTCGCCGCGCTAGAGCTGGATCCGCACCACGTGACCGTCCGCGTCGCGCGGATGAAGGGGCAGCTCGACGTCGCGCGGATGGTCGTGCGCTCCCTGATAGGCGCGCCGCGCTGCCCTGGGCTCGCCGACACCGCGGCGACTTGGCGCGGCGAGGAATCGCCACTGTGGCGCAAGCGGTTCGCCAGGCACATACGCGAGTGTGAGTACTGCTCCGAAGTCTCCAACGACCTGGTACCCGCCGAGCGCCTGCTCGCCGGGCTGAGTCTGGTGCCGCTGCCCGTGGGCTATGCGGCCTACATGCTCGCGGCGGCGCACTCGGCGAATCCGGCGACCTCGGCCGCGTCAGCGAGCCGAATACCCGAGCCGCGTAGCGGAAAGCACGCGGGATCGCACCGCGTCGCGCAGCGTGCCGGGCACGCGGGACACGCCGGGCATGCGGGCCATGCCGGTCTCGCGGCAAAGCCGCTGCTCGCCGCAATCGCGATCACGGCCGCAGGCGGCATCGGAGTGGCCACGATCTACGCACTCGACTCCGGGACGCCGTCGGCCAGCCCACCGCCGACCGCGATCGTCGTCTCGGGTTCGGCGGCCAGCCCGCCCCTGGGCATCGTGACCCTGCCTTCCGCAGCGGCATCGAACGGCACTGCAAAGCCGTCCCAGACCCATAGCGCTACGCCGGGCACGAAGCAGTCGCCCACCACCAAGCCGACAACTGCGGCAGCGACCCCCGTCGGTTCGAACCAGGGCACCGCGGTGCAGCAGGTGCTCGATTTGATCAACCAGGCCCGCACGCAGGCCGGACTGCCCGCGTACACCATCAGCTCCGGCCTGACGACCAGCTCGACGGCGCACAACCAGACCATGGCCTCCGGTTGCGGCCTCTCGCACCAGTGCCCCGGCGAATCCGGGCTCGGCTCCCGTGAGACGGCCGCCGGCGTGCGCTGGATCGCCGCCGGAGAGAACATCGGCGAAGGCGGACCGGTCGACAGCAGCGACTCAGCGATCGCTCAGATGGCCGTCGGGCTCACGCAGAGCATGCTCAACGAGCAGGCGCCCAACGACGGCCATCGGCAGAACATCCTGAGCAGTTCCTATCATCACATCGGCATAGCGATCTATCGCGACAACTCGGGCACCGTGTGGATGACTCAGGATTTCTCGAACTGAACTACACAAGAATCACCCGTCCGCTGGACTCTGATTGCCCGGCATAACCGCGCGGACAGACGAGAATGCCGTATGTTCCCGGTTTTCGCGTGCACATGAAGGGTCAGACCGGTGCGGTTCTGGAGGCCAGCACAGGCACCCACGCACGCGCCAGAACAGGCATACGTACCGGAACACACGTCAGCACCAGCACCGACACCCGACGAGGAAGATCTCGCTGACACGCACCGGCGAGCGGCGGCCTCCGACGGACAACGTTCCGCTCACGCACACTGCCGAGAACCAGACCCCGACGAACAGGGTTCCGCTGACGCACACCAGCGAGTGCCGACCCCCGACGAGCAAGGTCTCGCTGACGGGCGCCGACGAGTGCCGACCCTCGCCGAACCACATCCCACTCACGCGCACCGGCGGGTGTTGGCGCTCGACGGGCTGCGTGCGCTCGCGATCACGGTCGTATTGCTCTATCACGCTGATTTCCGCTGGGCACGTGGCGGATTCCTCGGCGTGGACGTTTTCTTCGTATTATCCGGTTATCTCATCACAGGGCTGCTACTGGGTGAGTATTCTGATAATTCGCGCATTGGCCTCGGACGGTTCTATCTTCGGCGAGCACGCAGACTTCTTCCCGCCCTCTTCACGGTCCTCGCAGGCGTCTGCCTTTATGTGGTGATCGCGCTGCCCAGGGAGGCGGCGGCACTGCGCGGCGACGTGGGCGCAGCGCTCGGGTACGTGACCAACTGGTGGCTGATCCTGCGCGGGCAGTCCTATTTCGGCGGCACCGGCAGGCCGTCGCTACTGATCAACTTGTGGTCGCTTGCCGTCGAGGAGCAGTTCTATCTGCTGTGGCCGCTGATTCTTGGCGTGCTGCTTAGGTTGAGTTCCGGTCGCGGCTGCGGGCTCGGGCTCGGCGGATCCGCTACGTCCTCGCGGTCACGGTCGCGGTCACGGTGGCCGGTGTTCTTCGCGACCTGCGCGCTGGCCGGGGGTTCGGCGCTGGCGATGAGCCTGCTGTACTCGCCGTGGCTCGACCCGTCGCGGGTCTACTACGGAAGCGACACGCGCGCGTTCGAACTGCTGATCGGCGCGAGCCTGGCCCTGGCGTACGGGGCGCCAGGTGAGTCGGATGCGCGTGGCTGGCGCATCGTGGCACGTGACGTGCTCGGCGCATGTGCGTTGGGCACGCTCGGCTTCGCGGTCGTCGCCGTTGCGGACACGAGTCCGTGGCTCTATCCGCTCGGACTGCTCGCCGCGTGCGGCGCCGCGGCGCTCGCCATTCGCGCCGCCACCGCAGGCGGTCGGGTAGCGAGGATTCTGGCCGCGAAGCCGCTGGTCTGGTTGGGTGAGCGTTCATACTCGCTGTACTTGTGGCACTGGCCGGTGTTCGACGTGACCCGGCCGGGTTCGGACGTACACCTGCCGACTGCGGCAGACTTCGCGCTGCGTATCGGCGTCTCGCTGTTCCTGGCGCATCTGACGTTCCGCTACATCGAACAGCCGGTGCGCCACGGCGCGATCGACCGCGCACTCACGCGGTGCCGCAGCGCTCTACGTGAGCAGCGATTCGCTCTGCCGACCGGTGTCGCGGCCGTGGTCGTGGGGCTGGCGGTTTGTGGCACGGGACTCGGTTACCGGCTGACCGACGCCGCTCGGCGTTATCCGGCGAATCCGAACGCGATCGCCGAGGACGACGGTCCCGCGCTTGCGCTCACCGGCCCCGGCCCGGTCCCCAGGTCCGCCCGATCCGCGCACCCCGCCACACCCGCCGCAGCGGCGGTGCCCACCGCCGTCCCGACCGCGATGCCCGCACCGCCAGCCCACCCGCCCACGGTGGCCTTCGTCGGTGACTCCCAAGGCATGACGCTGATGCTGAACAAGCCGTCGAATCTCGGCGAGTACCTCAACGCGATCGACGACACGACCGAGGGCTGCGGTTTCCTCGGCGGCGACATCGCCAGCCGCGACGGCGAGCGGCGCGACCTGGACGCCGACTGCGGCGGCTCCGGCGCGAAGTGGGCGTCACGCATCGCCCGGCAGCATCCGGACATCGTCGTCGTGATGATCGGCGGCTGGGACGAGTTTGACGAGACGGTAGGCGGCGCCACGATGCCGTTCGGGAGCGCGGCGTGGGACGCGTACTACACCTCCCGGCTTGCGGCGGCGGTGGCCGGGCTCAGAGCGACCGGTGTCCCGCGGGTCGAGCTCGCGCTACTGCCCTGTTACCGTCCAGTGGCTGAGCCCGGCTCCGGTTACTGGCCGGAGCGTGGCGACGACGACCGCACCCGGCACGTCAACGCCCTGCTCACTGCCTACGCGCAGTCCCAGCCCCCGACCGGCCGCGGCACGGTGCAGACGCTCGCGCCGCCCGCCGCGTTCTGCGCCGATCCGGGCATCGCGAAGAACCGGGACTACCGCTGGGACGGCACCCACTACTACAAACCGGGCTCCGCGCTGTACTTCCGAAGCGCCATTCCGCAGCTACTCGCCCCACTGCCCTAGAGCGCTCTGGCAGTGCCCGTGAGCTCCAGCTATGCCCGTGACGGGGCGTCAGCTCCGGCGCTCATCGAGGTGATGTTCATTGAGATGGTGCTCGTCAAGGCGGTGTTCGTCTAGGCGAGGTTCGTCTAGGCGGTGTTCGTCTAAGAACTCGACGATGTGGCCGAACACGTCGAGCGCGGCGCTGCGGCCGATGAACGTGTCTACGTGTCCGTAGCCGGGGACCTCGACGTACCGGACGTCGAGGTCCGGATGGCGCGACGTCAGGATGTCGTGGCAAAGCTTGTTCGAGTCCAGCCACAACTTGTTCTGGCTGCCGGAGATCAGCAGCAGCGGGCTGTCGATCCGGTCCGCCCGGTCCAGCGCGTTCTCCGGCAGCGCCCGGTAACGCAGATCGCCGTGGTTCCATCGCAGCATCGAGTGCGCCAGTTCGATCCGGCGCATGTGTGGCAGCGACCACACCGGCACCGGGCCGAACAGGTCGGCGAGTCGGTCGTGGGTGCGCACGTCCAGGTTGTCGTGCACGAACAGGGACGCGCCCATGGCCCACGTCGAGTTGTGCAGCATCTGGCAGGTGGGGTCAGGGCACCGCGCGCCACGGGAGGCCAGCGCGAACAGCGGGGTGTACTTGGACCACAGCCCGGTCTTGCGGATGTCGATCGGCACATGGTCGAGGCGCGTGCGCAGCAGTTCGCCGCCGAGGTGCATCAGCACGCGCGTGCGCCCGGACAACTTC
This sequence comes from Actinocrinis sp., assembly GCF_035946395.1. NCBI lineage: Bacteria > Bacillati > Actinomycetota > Actinomycetes > Catenulisporales > Actinospicaceae > Actinocrinis > Actinocrinis sp. The sequence continues at coordinate 2,694 of NZ_DASYZI010000026.1, read as the reverse complement.
GGCGTCAGGAACACGCCCTGAGCCACCACCGCGGCAAGGCCCGGCACGAGACCGGCCGCCATGCTCATCGACAGACACATCGCCCCGATGCAGTGCGCGACCACGAAGAGTTGGCGCCCGCCGATCCGGCCGCGGACGTACGAGATCGCTTCCGGGATGTCGTAGAGCGCCACGTCGTCGTAGCTGAACCTGGCGCTGGTCTCGTTGTGCGGCAGTCGGCAACTGCCTCGCCAGTCCAGCAGCCACGGTTCGTAGTCCGCGTCCAGCAGAACGTCGACCATGTTGCGGGTCTCCGGCAGGACGAACATGTCCGCGGAAGCGGTGTGGCCGTGCAGGAGCAGGACCGCCGGTCGCTCGTCAGTTCTGCCGTCCGATCTGGCAGCCGCGCCACCGTGCGCCCCGCGCGCCACGATGCGGTTGAGGGACAGCTGCGTACCGTCGGACGCCCGGAACGGGATCGCCTCGATGCCCGCGGTGTCGAATCTGGCGTTCAGTGGCTGCACTCTCGGCTGCATTCTCGGCCCCGTTCCCGTGTTCGAAGTCGTCCGCCCGCCGGCGGTCGCCGGCGTTCTCGGGCTCATGATCACGGGTTCCGCCTCCTGCGTTCGCGCTTGATGAGGGCAGCGTCACGGCGCAGGTCGAGCAGGTCCGCGCCGGCCCGGAACATCGGCTCCAGCAGGCCGCGGCCCACCTGGGAGCCGAACCAGGCGAGCCACAGCAGCTTCGCGACGCGCTGTTCCTGCGCGGACAGCTCGGGGTTGACCTCGATGCCGTCGACCTGTTGCCGCACATAGCTGTCGCCGGGGACGGTCACGACACCGGACAGGTGCGGCGGCTCGCCGTCGTGCCCGATCTCGACCGCGAGGGTGCGCGCCTGCCGCCACACGTCGCGGCGGGCCCGGGCGGTCTTCTGGCCCTCCAGCCACCAGATCCGCCCATCCCGGTCGCGCAGGCGCAGCCGGTAGCGCAGCAGCGGGTGCTGCGTTCCGTGCAGCCGCGGAACGCCCTCGTCGGGGCGGACCCGGATCTCGCCGTATTGCACGGTCAGCGGCTCGTGGTGCAGGAGGGAACAGGAGACCTCGCCGTGTACGTCGATCCGGCGCTCCTGCACCAGCTGGTACATGCTCGCGATCGACAGCGTCATCGACAGTGTGCACGGCGTCTCGGCGTGGCCGCCGAGCGGCCCGAGGCTGCCGACCATGGTCTCGGGGAACCACAGGTACGGCGGGTCATCGCGGCTGGGCAGGTGGACGAGGCCGTCCTCCGCCAGCCGCTCGTACGTCTTCACCTGCGCCCACGTGTCGTAGCGGACCGGCGCGGGCAGCTTGTACCGCGCGGCGAAGGCCTCGGCACGCTCGCCGGTGGCGGCCGGGCCGAGCAACGTGGCCTCGCACAGCTTCAGGGCGGTGGGGCTGCGCAGCACCCGCCGCAGGAAGTCCAGCTGCTCGACCGGTTCGGCATCGAGGCGGGCCAGCAGGTCCGCACGCCAGTCGTCCCAGCCGCGCACCTGGATGTTCATGCCGCCCAACTGCATCTCGCGGACCAGGTCCGGCAGCGTGTTCGGCTTTCCGACCAGGTTGTAGGTCTGCCCCCAGCCCTCCGGCTCGCACACGATCGCGGCCGCCATCCGGCTGACCCAGTCCACCGGGGCGACGTTGAGGAAGCGGAATGCGGGCACGGTGCGATAGCGGGCGAACGCGGCCATGAAGCCGGTGCTCAGGTCGTGCGGGTTGTAAGCGCCGGTCTGGGTGTGGCCGCCGATGCCGCCGGGTCGCAGGAGGGTGACGACGAGGCCGTGGTCGCGGGCGCGGCGCAGCGCGGCCTCGGCGGCCCACTTCGCCTTGTCGTATCCGGCGGCGAGCCGGTCCACGTGCGCGACCGGGTCGTCTTCGCCCATCGAGGCGATTCCGACCTCGTTGAACACGGCGATGGAGGAGATGTGGTGCAGGGGTTTGATACGCCCGGTGGTGGCGAACTCGGCGAGGGTCAGCGGCCCGAGCACGTTGGTCTGCCGCAGCGAGGGATACCCGCGCAGGAAGTCCACCGCCGCGGCCACGCTGACGATCGAGTCGACGTCGTTCGCGAGGCTCGACCACTGCTCCTCGGCCAGCCCGAGCCGGGGTCGGCGGATGTCGCCGGCCAGCACGGTCACCCGGCGGCGCACTTCGGCGGACCACGGCACCTGGAAGCTGGCGAGCGCCTCGCCCAGCCGCCGTTCGGCGTCCTGGTCGTCGGCGCCGCGCACGAGGCACACGACGTGCGCGTCCGAGCGGCGCAGCAGGTCGAGCAGCATGTGGCTGCCGAGGAAACCGGTCGCGCCGGTCAGCAGGATCCGGCGCGGCGGGATCGGCTCGGGCGGGTCGACCCACGGCAGCCGATCGGCGAGAGCCAGATCGGCGGCGATCCAGGCGAGGTCTTCGTCGGCATCATCGGCGGGGAGCGTCGGCGCCGGAATCGCGACATTGTGTGGGAGCGGCAGGAGCCGGGACACCTCGACGTCGGTTCCCTGAGCCGTGAGCCAGCGCTGCGCGAGACGGCGCGGCCGGGCGTCCGCGAACACGTCGTCCAGGCTCAGCCGCACGCCGAGTTCCCGCGAGAGGACCGCGACCAACTCGACGGCGTTGACCGATGTCGCGCCGGCGTCGAAGAAGTCCGTGTCGGGGCCGACCGCCGCGCCGCCGACGAACCGGGCCG
>NZ_DASYZI010000025.1:0-20426 GCF_035946395.1 Actinocrinis sp. | reverse complement strand
GCGCATGGCCATCTGCGCCACATCGGCCGCCAGGTAAAAGCTCAACGTGGCCATCCCGTCGTCTTCGGCGCGCAGTTCGACTCGGCGGCGAGCACGCTCGTGACGGTGACGATGGGCAGCGGCGTCCGGGTCGGCGCGCAGCACGGCGCGACGGATGGCTTGGCGGGTGACCGCGGCACTCTGGCCTGCCATCCGGGGTAGGACGCGGGTTTCGACGGCTTGGGCGGCCGAGTCGTCGAGGCCGGCGGTCAGTTGGGTCAGGGCGCGGGCTTGCTCGATAGAGACCTCACCCTGGGAGAGTTGGTGCAGGGTGTTGGGGAACAGGCGGGTGAGGGCTTGGGCGTCGGCCAGCCGGGCCTGGGCGGTGGCGGGGGACCAGGCCAGGGCGGCACACAGCTCGCTTTCCACCAACCACAACCAACCGCCACCCCCACCCCTATCGCCACCGCCACCGCCACCGCCACCGGTTTCCGGCTCGTGACGGGCCAGGGCAGCCAGGCCACGCACCAGCCCGGCGTGCGCGTGACGCAACAGCCGCTCCCACGCGAGCACCGCATCCAGGCAACCAGCCGCCGAGAGATCATCGAACACCAGTTCGTCCAGCGCTCCCGCACTCGGCACCGACCCGGCCAAGCGCGCAGCCATTGCATCCGCATGCGACCGGGCTACGGCAGTGACTACGGTCGCGACTGTAGCCGTGACTGCGGCCGTGACTTCGGGGGCAATCTCAATCGTGTCCATGGCGGGCCTCTCGGGTGTGCCGATGGTATCGGCGCAGGTAGTGGGGCGGTTTCCGATGCCTCCATTCTATTGCCTATGGCTGACATGTGGTGCGGATTTTAGTAAGTCGTATATTCGCTCATATATATGGATGTGGGCGCTTGATCATTGCTTGCCGTGGAACCTGTGCAACTCCCGCGGCTCTCCCGCGGCTCTCCCGCGGCTCTCAGGCTGCTCTCGCTTGGCAGCGTGAAGAACCTGTGGAGAGCTGTGTGAGTGCCCCGGATCATCGACCGCTCGGCGATTAGACTCGGAGCCTCGTCCCATCGGCCGGTTCCTCAGCGGGCGTCGGCGAACAAGGTACGGGACGATGAATTCCGGGCTTCGCCACTCGGGGAACCGTCGAGAGCCACAAGGAGGCACCCGTGTCGCTGCCGGGGAGTTCGAGCACAGCGTCGTCGAACGTGGCGTCGTCGAACACGGCGTCATCTGCGAACACGGAGTTGTCCGGGAACCCGGAGTCGTCTGGGGACACAGTGCCGCCCGGGAAGGTGACGTCGCCCGGGAACATGGCGTCGTCCGCGAACGCGCAGTCGCTGCTCAGTACCGTGCGGGGGCCGCGTGACCTGGATCGGTTCGACCGGGACGCGCTGGCCCGCCTGGCGCGGGAGATCCGCGACTTTCTGATCTCGAACGTCACACGTACCGGCGGCCACCTCGGTCCCAACCTCGGCGTGGTCGAGCTGACGCTCGCGCTGCACAGGGTCTTCGACTCGCCGCGCGACACCATCGTCTGGGACACCGGCCACCAGTCCTATGTGCACAAGATGCTGACCGGGCGTCAGGACTTCAGCAAGCTGCGCCAGGAGGGCGGCGTCTCCGGTTACCCCTCCCGCGCCGAGTCCGAGCACGATGTCGTGGAGAACTCGCACGCGTCCACCGCGCTGTCCTACTGTGACGGCATCGCCAAGGCCTACCAGGTGCGCGGCCAGACCGACCGGCGCGTCATCGGCGTCATCGGGGACGGCGCGCTGACCGGCGGTATGGCCTGGGAGGCGCTCAACAACATCGCCTGCGCGAAGGACCGACCGGTCGTCATCGTCGTCAACGACAACGAGCGTTCGTACACGCCCACCGTCGGCGGACTGGCCGATCACCTTGCCACCCTGCGCACGACGCAGGGCTACGAGAAGTTCCTGGCCTGGGGCAAGCGCACGCTGCCCAAGACTCCCGTCGTCGGCCGCGGAGTGTATGACGCACTGCATGGCATGAAGAAGGGCCTGAAGGACTTCGTCGCGCCGCAGGGCATGTTCGAGGACCTGGGCCTGAAGTACATCGGCCCGATCAACGGGCACGACGTCGAGGAGGTCGAGACCGCGCTGCGCCGCGCCAAGGGCTTCGGCGGGCCGGTCATCGTGCACTGCATCACCCGTAAGGGCGAGGGTTACCAGCCCGCCCTGGACGACGAGGCCGACCACTTCCACGGCATCGGCGTCATCAACCCGGAGACCGGGCTGCCGTACCAGGTGCAGGGCACTTCGTGGACCGACGTGTTCGCCGACGAGATGGTCAAGGTCGGCAACGACCGGCCCGACGTGGTCGGCATCACTGCCGCGATGCTGCACCCGGTCGGCCTGCTTAAGTTCGCCAAGGCCTACCCGGACCGGATCTTCGACGTCGGCATCGCCGAGCAGCATGCCGCGACCTCGGCCGCCGGCCTGGCTTTCGGCGGGATGCACCCGGTGGTGGCCGTCTACGCGACCTTCCTGAACCGCTGCTTCGACCAGGTGCTGATGGACTGCGCGCTGCACCGGGCCGGAGTGACGTTCGTGCTCGACCGGGCCGGAGTCACCGGGGACGACGGCGCGAGCCACAACGGCATGTGGGACATGTCGATCCTCCAGGTCGTGCCTGGCCTGCGCATCGCGGCGCCGCGTGACCCCGGCCAGGTGCGCGCGCAACTGCGCGAAGCGCTCGACGTGAGCGACGCGCCGACCGTGGTGCGCTTCTCCAAGGGCAGCGTCGGGCCGGAGATCGAGGCTGTGGACCGGCGCGGCGCGATGGACGTGCTGCGTGCCCCGAAGAAGCCCGACGTCCTGATCGTCACTGCCGGGCCTATGGCCGCTCAGGGCTTGGCCGCGGCGAAGATCCTGGCCGACGAGGGGATCGAGGCCACCGTCGTCGACCCGCGCTGGGTCAAGCCGCTTGACCCGGCGCTGGTCGAGCTGGCCCGCGACCACCGCGCCGTGGTCACCATCGAGGACAACGGCCGCACTGGCGGCGTCGGCGCCGCGGTCACCCAGTTGCTCCAGGACGAGGGCCTGACCCTGCCGGTCCGGGTGCTCGGCATCCCGCGCGAGTTCCTCGACCACGGCAAGCGTCCGGCCATCCTTGAGCGCCTCGGACTGACCGCCGAAGGGGTCGCCGCCGCCGCGCGCGCCGCGCTGCGTTAGGCCTGCCGAGTTAAGCCTTAAGCCTCAGACAAGGTTGGTTTCACCGGCTTGCACAATGCTGCCGACCGCGCCGCAGCATTCTCGCATTCACGCCCGCCAACGGCCGGTGAACGCTGGTCAGGCGGGTATGTGACGTGCAAAAATTGGCGACTTGTGGACGTCAATCACACACAAACGTCCGATTCGACCGTTTCGGTCGTCATCGGAGCCGGGCCCGCGGGACTCACGGCGGCCTACGACCTGACCAAGCACGGCCTGCCGGTGACGGTCTTCGAGGCCGACGACGTGGTCGGCGGCATCTCGCGGACGGTCGAGCGGGAGGGTTGGCGTTTCGACATCGGGGGGCACCGGTTCTTCACCAAGGTCGCCACGGTCGAGGCGCTCTGGCACGAGATCCTGCCGGACGAGGATTTCCTGCTGCGGCCGCGGATGAGCCGGATCTACTACCGGGGCAAGCTGTTCGACTATCCGCTGAAGGCGGGCAACGCGTTGCGCGGCCTCGGCGTGATCGAGGCGGCGCGCTGCATCGGTTCGTACGCCTGGGCCAGGCTGCGCCCGCCGAAGGACCAGACGCACTTCGAGGCCTGGGTCATCGCGCGCTTCGGCAAGCGGCTGTTCTCCATCTTCTTCAAGACCTACACCGAGAAGGTGTGGGGGATGAAGACCTCCGAGCTGCCGGCCGACTGGGCCGCGCAGCGGATCAAGAATCTGTCGCTGATCGGGGCGATCCGCAACGCGCTGCTGCCGAAGCGCAACCAGAAGGAGATCACCAGCCTCATCGAGGAGTTCCAGTACCCGAAGTTCGGTCCCGGCATGATGTGGGAGCGCTGCACCGAACTGGTGCGCGCCAAGGGCGGCACTGTCGACCTGAGTACCAGCGTCGACGCGGTGCACTGGGAGCCGGGCCGCGGCGCCGTAGCGGTCTCGGTCACCAAGCCGGACAAATCACACGCCCGAGTCGACGCCGGGCACGTCGTCTCCTCGATGCCGATCTCCGCGCTCGTGCGTGTGATGGAGCCGGCCGCCCCGCCCGAGGTGCTGGCGGCCGCGAACGACCTGCGGTACCGCGACTTCCTGACCGTCGCACTCGTCGTGCCGATCGAGGCGGGCTTTCCCGACAACTGGATCTACATCCACACCCCCGGCGTGAACGTCGGCCGGATCCAGAACTTCGGCTCGTGGTCGCCGTTCCTGGTCAAGGAGGGGCGCACCTGCCTCGGCCTGGAGTTCTTCGTCAACGAGGGCGACGAGCTGTGGACGATGGCCGACGAGGACCTGGTACGGCTCGCCACCGCCGAACTGGAGCAACTGGGCCTGGTCGAGCCGGGCCGCGTCGAAGCGGGATACGCGGTGCGGATGCCGAAGGCCTACCCGGTGTACGACGACCGCTACCAGGCGAACCTGGAGGTGATCCGGGCGTGGCTGGCGGCCGAGGTGCCGAACGTGCACCCGGTCGGCCGCAACGGGATGCACCGCTACAACAACCAGGACCACTCGATGCTCACCGCGCTGCTGACGGCCGAGAACATCCGCACCGGTTCGCGGCACGACGTCTGGTCGGTCAACGTCGAGGAGGAGTACCACGAGACCGGCGGCGAGAAGAAGCCCGAGCGCAGTGCCACGCCGCTCGGCACCGGCCGCGACGCGCCGGTGCTGCCGCGGCAGGACACGGACCGGATCTCGGCGGCCTGAGCGGGCCGAGACAGAGCTCGAATGCGACTGCCGTGCGAGCAACCCGTCGTGCCCTTCCGGTCCTGCTGCTGGCGGCAGGCCGACCGTCTACCTCGGCCCCTACAGCACGCTGTCGCAGTGTCTGGCGGTGCGGGCCGAGGCGGGGCCCAACGCCATCACGGCGTGCATCTACTACAGCAGCGACCCGAACGGACCGGATCCGGCCGGTCCCGGCTACTACTTCCAGGCGTACAGCTGATTCCAGGCAAGCATCCGAGCCGGCCCGGCACGCGCTCCACAGGCCGCGTGCCGGGCCGAGCCGGACGCAGTTACGCGGGCAGCGAGGCGAGCCCGACCGGTACGAAGCGGTGACCGGCGACCTTCTCGGAGACCCCGGTGCGGTCCAGGTACGGCGTGATGCCGCCCAGGTGAAATGGCCAGCCCGCGCCGAGGATCATGCACAGGTCGATGTCCTGCGCCTCGGCCACGACGCCGTCCCGCAGCATCAGGTCGATCTCCTCGGCGATCGCGGCGGCGGCGCGGTCCCGGACCTCCTCGGCGGTGGACAGCTTGTCGCCGACCTCAAGCAGCACCACCACGTCCGGATCCAGATCGGTCGTGCCCGGCAGGTAGAACGCCCTCTTGCCCGCCGCGACCAGCCGCTTGACGTTCTCCGACACGCTGAACCGGTCCGGGAACGCCGCGTGCAGTGTCTCGGACACGTGCAGCGCCACGGCCGGGCCGACCAGTTCCATCAGCACCAGCGGTGGCATCGGCAGGCCGAGCGGATCGAGCGCGCCGTCCGCCACGTCCACCGGCGTGCCCTCGTCGAGCACCTCGTTGACCACGCCGAGGAATCGGGTCAGCAGCCGGTTGACCACGAACGCCGGCGCGTCCTTGACGAGCACGCTGGACTTCTTCAGCGCCTTGGCCACCGCGAACGCCGTGGCCAGCGTGGCGTCGTCGGTCTGCCCGGCGCGCACGATCTCCAGCAGCGGGAGCACCGCGACCGGGTTGAAGAAGTGGAAGCCGACCACGCGTTCCGGGTGCGCCAGTCCGGCCGCCATCTCGGTGACCGACAGCGACGAGGTGTTGGTGGCCAGCACGCAGTCCGGCCGCACGACCGCCTCGACCTCGGCGAAGACCGCCTGCTTGACCGACAGCTGCTCGAACACGGCCTCGATCACGAAGTCCGCGTCCGCGAACGCGTCCTTGGTCAGTGAGCCGGAGACCAGGCCCTTGAGCCGGTTGAGCTTGTCGCCGTTCAGCTTGCCCTTGAGCGCCTGGAGGTCCAGCTGTTCGTGCACGTACTTGACGCCCTTGTCGACCCGCTCCTGGTCGATGTCGGTGAGCACCACCGGCACCGTGAGCTGCTGCACGAACAGCAGCGCGAGCTGAGAGGCCATCAGGCCGGCGCCCACGATGCCGACCTTGGTCACCGGCCGGGCCAGCGCCTTGTCCGGCGCGCCGACCGGGCGCTTGGCCCGCTTCTGCACCAGGTTGAACGCGTAGATGCCGCTGCGCAGCTCCTCGCTCATGATCCGGTCGGCCAGTGCCTCGTCCTCGGCGGCGAAGCCCTCGTCACGCGAGGCGGTGCGCGCCTTGGCGATCAGGTCAAGGGCCAGGTACGGCGCCGGGGTCGCGCCGTGCAGCCGTGAGTCGGCGAGCTGCCTGCCGCGCGCGAGCGCTGCGTCCCATTCCTCGTCCGCGAACGTCTTACGCTCGATGACGACCTCTCCGCGCAGCACGCGAGACGCCCACGCGAGCGACTCCTCCAGGAATTCCACCGGCGCGAACATCGCGTCGGCGATGCCGAACTCGTACGCCTTCGGGCCCTTGAGCTGCCGGTTCTGCGAGAGCGGGTTCTCCACGACCACGGTGACGGCCTTGTCCGGGCCGATGAGGCGCGGCAGCAGCTGCGTGCCGCCCCAGCCCGGGATCAGGCCGAGGAAGACCTCCGGCAGCGACAGCGCCGGAACGCCCGCCGAGATCGTGCGGTACGTGCAGTGCAGCGCGATCTCCACGCCGCCGCCCATCGCCGCGCCGTTGACGAACGCGAAGGTGGGCACCGGCAGCTCGCCGAGGCGGCGGAAGACGTCGTGGCCCTGCTTGCCGATGGCGTAGGCCTGCTCGCGTCCGGTCACCGCCTCGACGCCCTTGAGGTCGGCGCCGACGGCGAAGATGAACGGCTTGCCGGTGACCCCGGCCGCGACGATCTCGCCCGACTCGGCGAGCCCGGCGATCCGGTCCAGCGCCGCGCCGATGTTCTGCAAGCCGCGCGGGCCGAAGGTGGTCGGCTTGGTGTGGTCGAAGCCGTTGTCCAGGGTGATCAGGGCGAGCCTGCCCGCCCCGCCCGGCAGGTCCACGACCCGCACCGGGGCGGAGGTGACCACCTCGTCGGGGAAGACCTCGGCAGCCTGTGCAGTCAGCTCGCCGCTCACTCGCCCACTCCTTCGAAGTGCGGGTTCTCCCAGATCACGGTGCCGCCCATGCCGATCCCGATGCACATGGTGGTGATGCCGTAACGCACCTCGGGGTGCTCCTCGAACTGCCGGGCCAGTTGGGCCATCAGCCGCACGCCGGAGGCGGCCAGCGGGTGGCCGAACGCGATGGCGCCGCCGTACTGGTTGACCCGCGGATCGTCGTCGGCGAGGCCGTAGTGGTCCAGGAAGGCCAGCACCTGCACCGCGAAGGCCTCGTTGATCTCGAACAGGCCGATCTGATCGATCGTCAGCCCGGCCGAGGCCAGCGCCTTCTCGGTGGCCGGGATCGGGCCGTAGCCCATGACCTCCGGCTCGACCCCGGCGAAGGCGAAGGAGACCAGCCGCATCCTGACCGGCAGGCCGAGCTCCCGGGCCACGTCCTCGGCGGCGATGATCGAGGCGGTCGCCCCGTCGTTCAGGCCCGCGGCGTTGCCCGCGGTCACCCGGCCGTGCACCCGGAACGAGGTCTTGAGCCCGGCCAGTGCCTCAAGGGTGGTGCCCGGGCGCGGTGGCTCGTCCACGGTGGCCAGGCCCCAGCCCGCGGCGCTCTGCGACGCGAGCGAGTTGCGGGTGGCGATCGGCACCAGGTCCGGCTGGATCTTGCCGTCGGCGTAGGCCTTGGCCACCTTGAGCTGCGAGTTGAACGCGTAGGCGTCGGCGCGCTCGCGGGTGATGGCCGGGAAGCGGTCGTGCAGGTTCTCCGCGGTCGAGCCCATGACCAGCGCGGACTCGTCCACGATCTTCTCGGAGACGAAGCGCGGGTTCGGATCCATGGCCTCGCCCATCGGGTGGCGGCCCATGTGCTCGACACCGCCGGCGATCGCCACGTCGACGGCGCCGAGCGCGATGCTGCCGGCCACGTTGGTCACCGCGGTCATCGCCCCGGCGCACATGCGGTCGATCGAGTATCCGGGCACGCTCTTGGGCAGCCCGGCCAGCAGCACGGCGGTGCGGCCGAGGGTCACGCCCTGGTCGCCGATCTGGGTGGTCGCCGCGACGGCGACGTCGCCGATGCGCTCCGGCGGCAGTTCGGGGTGGCGCCGCACCAGCTCCCGGATGCACTTGATGATCAGGTCGTCGGCGCGGGTCTCGGCGTAGATGCCCTTGGGGCCCGCCTTGCCGAACGGGGTGCGGACGCCGTCCACGAAGACGACGTCGCGAGCGGTACGAGGCACAGGGCTCTCCTCCGTATGCAGCGACACTGGCTCGTTCTGCGGCCATGCTACCCGCCGGTAACAAGAAGTGGTACCCAAGTCCCGCCCGTCAAAGAGCAGCCGGCCTTCCCGCCTCACGCCGCAATGCCGATGCGATCACATGCGCCGTCAGCTCGACCTGCCACAGTCGCGCGCCGCTCACCCGCAGCGTCTCCGCGACGGTGTCGTCGTCCAGCTGAGCCGGTGGAGACCAGCACAGCCGGCGCAGCAGATCGGGCGAGAGCAGGTTCTCCACCGGGATCAGGTGCTCGTCGGCGATCGCGGCCACGGCCGGCCGGGCGGCGGCCAGACGTGCTGCGGCTTCTGGCGCGCTGCGCTCCCAGGCCTTGGCCGGAGGCGGGCCGTCGTGCGGTGGCTGCGAGGCGGGTAGCTGGTCCTCCGGTAGTTGCAGCGCGGCGCGCAGCGCAGCGTGGTACCCGACCGCGTCAGCGGAGCGCGTGCGGCCGGAGAAGCCCGGCACCCCGCGCAGCAGTTGCACGGTAGTCGGCAGCGAGACCGCGGACTCGATGATGGCGGCGTCCGGCAGTACCCGGCCCGGCGTCATGTCTCTTCTGCGCGCGAGCATGTCGCGGTGCTCCCACAGCGCGCGTACGACGGCGAGGTTGCGCGGCTTGCGTACCTTGTGGATGCCGGAGGTGCGCCGCCACGGCTCCGCACGCGGCGGATGCGGCACGGCGGCGAGCTCGGCGCTGAACTCCTGCTCGGCCCAGCTGAGCTTGCCCTGCGCCACGAGATCGCGGTACACCGCGTCGCGCAGATCGACGAGCAGTTCGACGTCGAGCGCGGCGTAACGCAGCCACGGCTCGGGCAGCGGCCGGGTCGACCAGTCGTCGGCGGAATGGCCCTTCTCCAGCGAGTAGCCCAGCAGTTCCTCGACCATCGGGCCGAGGCCGACGCGCGGGTATCCGGCCAGTCGCCCGCCGAGTTCTGTGTCGAAGACGCGCGGCGGGTTGAGCCCGACCTCGCGCAGGCAGGCCAGGTCCTGGGTGGCCGCGTGCAGCACCCACTCGGTGTCCGCGAGCGCCGCGGCGAGCGGGGCGAGATCCGGGCAGGCGATCGGGTCGATCAGCGCCGTGCCCGCGCCCTCGCGCCGCAGCTGCACGAGGTAGGCGCGCTGGCTGTACCGGTAACCCGAGGCCCGCTCGGCATCCACCGCGACCGGGCCGCTGCCCGCCGCGAACGCCGACACCGTCGCCGCGAGTGCCGCAGCGTCTGTGATGACGTCCGGCACGCCGTCGCGCGGCGCGAGGAGGGGCACGGCGGAGGGGTTCGGCGGCTGCTCGCGGGCGTCAACGGTCACGTCCCTTACCGTAACGCGCGAAGGCTCCGCTCAGCGCGAACGAGGCACGGGAGGCCGACATTGGCATACTTGCGGCCGACGCCGCGAGCCCGGCTTCCCGCGCCTCGTCCCCTTCAGGCGATGATGCCGCCGCGCATCGCCACGGCGACCATGCCGGCCCGGTCGCCGGTGCCCAGCTTGCGGGCGATCCGGGCCAGGTGGCTCTTGACGGTCAGCGCGGACAGGCCCATCGTCTGCCCGATCGCCTTGTTCGAGCGGCCGTCCGCGACCAGCCGCAGCACTTCGATCTCGCGGGCCGACAGTTCGCGGCAGCCCGCGTTCATCGTGTTCGGTAGGGTGCCCGCGGCCAGGGCCGCGGCTGTTCCGGCCGCGCCGCTCATGGCGTGGAGCCGCCGCTCGCGCAGATGCGGCGGGAGTCCGGACACGCTGCCGAATCCCGGCCTGGCCTGCGGCAGGGTGCGCGCGCCTGTCACGACGTAGCCGCGCACGCCCGAAGCCAGCGCGGCGCGTACCGCGTTGGTGTCGTCGGCTGTGGAGATGGCTACGGCGCTGCTCCAGCCGGCTGTGCGCATCTCGGCGAGCAGGGCCAGGCCCGGCCCGTCCGGCAGGTGCACGTCCACCACCGCGATGTCGCGCGGGGTCGCCATTCTGGTTCTGGCCTCCGCGATGTTCGAGGCTTCGACGACGTCGCGGACGCCGAGCGCCCACAGATGCCGGGTGACGGAAGTGCGCACCCGCAGATCGTGAACGACGACCATGGCCGTGAGCTTTGCCGGCCGGTAAGCCAGCAGGCTCGCTGTGTGATCGACGAGTACCGACACCAGGCCTCCCGGTGCTGGAAAGGGGTCGGCCGCTGATGTCCCGGCCGAGCTTGGGTTGGGCGCTACGTGGGAGAAATCGGCAATGTGGGTGGCGACCTTTAGCGTGACGGCCGTCCGGGTCGGCCCGACAAAAGGCAGATCGCGGCCGGATTCACTCCTGGCTCCCACCCGGACGCAGGCGGCGGCGGTGCGCCGACGTCCCGGCTCCGGGCGGGCCCCTTCCCCTGAGTGGTCCAGCAAACCCACGATGACCAGCGTTGATTACCACGTGTCAGTAAGGCGCCGCACCGCCCTGACAAAGGGTGGACTTCGAACCTACCCACTCCGGCATCCAGGTAATCATGTTTCGATATTCACCTGTATGGACGTATGGACCTCAGTTGTCCAACCATGTCCCGGTCAGCGCGCGGTCGGCAGCACGGTGACCCCGGCGACGAGCGGCGGCAGCCCGGCGGCCGCGGCCAGCAGATCCAGCCAGGCGCGGAAGTGCGCGGTGAACGCGGCCTGTGCCTCTTCGGCGGTCCACTCGCCGCGCGGGTCGGCCGGCAGCGGGGTCCAGGACGCGCGCAGTTCGACCGAGGTGCTGGCCGGGCGCTCGGCCAGTTCGCCGAAGCTGGTCGAGGCGCAGCGCGAGACCGTGCCGCCGAGCACCGAGTGCCGGGCGCCCTGCTGGTCGAGCGCCTCAGTGAGCCAGGACCACACGACGTCCGGCAGCAGCGGGTCCTCGGCGATCTCCGACTCCAGGTCCGCCTGCGCGAGGGTCACGCAACGGAACACGCCCCGCCACTCGTCGAGGCCGTCGGGCTCGTAGAGCGCGACGAATCGGCCGGAGGCGACCTCGTCGCCGTCGGCGTCGGCCACGGCCACCGACACGGCGTGGCTGAACGACGCGAGCCGGCGCGGCGGCGGCAGCGGTTCGACCTCCAGTTCGGGACGCAGCCGCGCCATCGCGATCCCGGCCACCGCCCGGTCAAACAGCGGCGGCACCGTCGCCTCGGGCTGGGGCTCGGCGGTGCGGAACCCGCGGTGTCCGCGGTGCGGATCGGCCATGACGGCAGCGTACGTCTGGAGCGGGCGGGTTGGCTGTGCGCCGCGCCAGTGCTTCGAGTGCGACCTGTGAAAGTCATCACAAAATGAACGCGTACGGAAAACCCGGGTACCGCGCAGGAAGGCGGCGGTGCCGTGCGAGGATCGACCTGTGAGTGGTGCGCATCCGGTCCGAATGGGGCCGAGTCAGGTTGAGGCGGCGGCAGTGGTTCCAGGGGTGGTTCCAGGGGTGGTTTCGAGCACAGTGGTTTCGAACGCGGTGGTTTCAAGCACAGGGGTTTCAGGCACGGCGGCGGCGAGTGCGGCGAGTGCGGCGAGTTCGAACGCGTCGACATCGGACTCTGTCTTCATGCGGGCCTGCCGCCGCGAGCCGGTCGAGCACACCCCGGTGTGGTTCATGCGCCAGGCCGGCCGCGCCCTGCCCGAATACCGCAAGGCGCGCGAGGGCATGCCGATGCTGACTTCGTGCACGATCCCGGAACTGGTCGCCGAGATCACGCTCCAGCCGGTGCGGCGCTACGGGGTGGACGCCGCGATCTTCTTCAGTGACATCGTGCTGCCGCTCAAGGCGATCGGCCTCGGCCTGGAGATCAAGCCCGGCGTCGGACCGGTGATCGAGCAGCCGGTGCGCACCGAGGCGGACCTCGGCCGGCTGCGCGTGCCGGACCCGGGGGAGCTGTCCTTCATCGCCGAGGCCGTGCGAATACTGACCGCCGAACTCGGCCCTACCCCGCTGATCGGCTTCGGCGGCGCGCCGTTCACCCTCGCCAGCTATCTGATCGAGGGCGGGCCCTCGCGCAACTACGAGCAGACCAAGGCGATGATGTACGGCGCGCCCGACCTGTTCGACGCGCTGCTCGACCGGCTCGCCGACATCACCGCGGCCTTCCTGCGCGTGCAGCTGGGCGCGGGGGCGAGCGCGGTGCAGCTGTTCGACTCCTGGGCCGGCGCCCTGGCCCCGGCCGACTACCGCCGCCACGTCATGCCCGCCTCGGCGAAGGTGCTCGGCGCCGTCGCCGGATTCGGCGCGCCGCGCATCCACTTCGGCGTCGGCACCGGGGAACTGCTCGCGCTGATGGGCGCGGCCGGGGCCGACGTGGTCGGGGTGGACTGGCGCGTCCCGCTCGACGAGGCCGCGCGGCGGGTCGGGCCCGGAAAGGCGCTGCAAGGCAACCTGGACCCGTCGGTCGTCTTCGCCCCCTGGGACGCGGTCGAGGCCGCGACGCGCAGGGTGCTGCACGACGCGGCGGGGCTGGACGGGCACGTCTTCAACCTCGGCCACGGCGTCGCGCCGCAGACCAACCCGGATGTACTCACCCGGATCGTCGAACTCGTGCATGAGGCGAGCTCCTGATGGGTCCGTCCCGGCTGGCCGTCATCGGCGGCGGGATCACCGGAGTGGCCGCGGCGCAGCACGCCGCGCGCGCCGGACTGCGGGTGACTCTGCTCGAAGCCGCGGGGACCCTCGGCGGCAAGCTCGCGCTCGGCGGCGTCGCGGGCGTGACGGTCGACCTCGGCGCCGAGGCGATCCTCGCCCGGCGGCCCGAGGGAACCGCCCTGGCCGAGGAGGCCGGGCTCGGCGACGACGTGGTCCATCCGGCCACGACCGCCGCGGGGATCTTCAGCCGCGGCGAGCTGCACCCGCTGCCCGGCGGTCAGCTGATGGGCGTGCCGGGCGACCTGCGCGCGCTGGCCGCGAGCGGTCTACTGAGCGCCGCCGCCCTCACGCGTGTGCGAGCCGACCGGCTGCTGCCGCGCACTCCGGTCGAGGGCGACGTCGCGATCGGCGAGTACGTCGGCCGCCGGCTCGGCCGCGACGTGGTGGACCGGCTCGTCGAACCCTTGCTCGGCGGCGTCTACGCCGGCCACGCCGACCGGCTCTCGCTCGCCGCGACGGTGCCGCAACTGGTGCCGCTCGCAGCCGCCGGCACCTCGCTGATCAACGGCGTGCGGGAACTGCTCGCCCGATCCGGCGGCGGTACCGGCGCCGGCGGTCCGGTGTTCGCTGGGATCCGCGGCGGTGTCGGCCGGCTGCCGATCGCCGCCGCCGCCGACGCGGTGAAACACGGCGCGGACATCCGGACCGGTGTCGGCGTCAGCACCCTCGCGAAAACCACGGCGGGCTGGCGGCTGGAGCTGACCGACGGCACCGCGATCGACGCCGACGCGGTGGTACTCGCCGTCCCCGCGCCCGCCGCGGCGGCCCTGCTCTCCGCGCACGCACGTGCCGCCGCGACGCTGCTCGCCGAGATCGAGTACGCGTCGATGGCCATCGTCACCTTCGCGTTCCCTGCCGCGGCGATCGGCGCGGACGGCCTGCCCGGCTCGGGCTTCCTGGTCCCGCCGGCGGACGGCCGTGCGATCAAGGCCTCGACTTTCTCCAGCGCCAAGTGGCCGTGGCTCGCGCACGCCGCGGGCAACCTGGTGATCCTGCGCGCCTCGCTCGGCCGGCACGGCGAGGAGCGCGACCTGGAACGTGACGACGCGGACCTGGCCAAAGCGGCGCTCGCCGACCTCGCCGACGCGATCGGCCTGTCGGCCACGCCCGTCGACACGCACGTGCAGCGCTGGCTCGGCGCGCTGCCGCAGTACGCGGTCGGGCACCTCGACCGGGTTGCACGCGTTCGCGCTGCGTTGCCCGGCGGCGTCGCGGTCGCGGGCGCGGCCTACGACGGTGTCGGCATCCCGGCGTGCATAGCCTCCGCGCGCAGGGCCGTCACAGCTGTCACAGCCGTAACCGAGTCCGCGCCACAATAGAGGCAGCGAAACAGGAGCAGGGGCACGGGACGCACCGAGGAAGGAACCGACCAGCCATGACCGACGCAGGGAGTGGGCCGTTCAGCCGCAAGGCGCGCGAGCTGAACGAGATGATCCGCTATACGGCGTGGTCCGTGTTCCGCGCTGCCGTGCCGCTGCCCGAGAGCGGCCGGGCCGCGTACAGCCAGGAGGTCGAGGAACTCTACGCGGGCCTCGCCGAGAAAGATGTCGTCGTGCGCGGCACATACGAGGTCTCCGGCCTGCGCGCCGACGCGGACCTGATGATCTGGTGGCACGCGGAGTCCGCGGAAGCGATTCAGGACGCTTACTCGCGCTTCCGCAAGACCGCGCTGGGCCGCGCGTGCGAGCCGGTGTGGTCGAACATGGCGCTGCACCGCCCGGCCGAGTTCAACAAGAGCCACATCCCGGCGTACCTGGCGGGCGAGGCCCCCAAGGCGTGGGCCGCGGTCTACCCGTTCGTGCGCTCCTACGAGTGGTACCTGCTGCCCGACGCCGAGCGCCGCCGCCTGCTGGCCGAACACGGCCAGATGTCCCGCGAGTACCCCGACGTACGTGCCAACACCGTCCCCGCGTTCGCGCTCGGCGACTACGAGTGGCTGCTCGCCTTCGAGGCCGACGAACTGCACCGGATCGTGGACCTGATGCGGCACCTGCGCGGCTCGGAGACGCGCCGTCACGTACGCGAGGAAGTGCCCTTCTTCACCGGCCGCCGCCGCTCGGTCGCCGAGATCATCGAGGCGCTTCCGTAGGTCACACTGTCACACTGCCGTAGCTCACACCGTGTCGGCGTCAGATCCTGGGCTGCTGCTGGGTGATGCAGTGGATGCCGCCGCCGCGGGCGAAGATCGGGCGGGCGTCCACGATCTCGACCTTCCGCTCGGGCAGCAGCTTGGCGAGGATGTCGGCGGCCTGTTCGTCGCGCGGGTCGTCGAAGCCGCACAGCAGGGTCAGGCCGTTGGCGAGATAGTGGTTGACGTACGAGTAGTCCACCGGTTCGCCGTCCTCTTCGAGGATCGTCGGTGCGGGCAGCTCGACCACTTCCAGCCGGCGGCCGGTGGCGTCGGTGGACGCGCGCAGCAGCGCCGCGTTCTCCCGGCAGACCTCGTAGTCGGGGTGCGCCGGGTCCGGCTGCGTGTGCACGACCACGACGCCCGGCTTGACGAACGCCGCCACGATGTCGACGTGGCCGCGCGTGCCGAGCTCGCCGTAGTCGCGGGTCAGGCCGCGCGGCAGCCAGATCACCTTGCGCGCGCCGAGGAAGCCGCGCAGCTGCGCCTCGACCTGCTCGCGCGTCCAACCCGGGTTGCGGCCGGGGTCGAGTTGCACGGTCTCGGTGACCAGCACCGTGCCCGCGCCGTCCACGTGGATTCCGCCGCCCTCGTTGACCATCGGCGACGCGAACCGGCGCGCGCCGGCCAGTTCTGCCACGGTCTCGGCGATCTCGGCGTCCTTGTCCCAGGCCGCCCAGGGCTGCGCGCCCCAGCCGTTGAAGATCCAGTCCGCGGCGGCCAGCCCCGCAGGCTTGCCGTCGGACGCGTTGCGGGTGAGGAACGTCGGGCCGATGTCACGCATCCAGGCATCATCGAGCGGCCGCTCGACCACTGTGACGGCCGGGTCGAGCCATTCGTGCGCCGAGGTCGTGGCGGCCGGGTCGACGATCATCGTCACCGGCTCGTGGCGCACGATCGCGTTCGCGACCTGCGACCAGGTGCGGTACGCCTCGGCCGGGTCGTCGCCGAGCGTGTAGCCCTCGGTTGGCCAGGCCATCCAGGTGCGCTCGTGCGGCTGCCATTCGGCCGGCATGGCGTATCCGTGCTCTGCGGGTGTGGTCATGGCTCGCGCGGGCTCCTCGCGGACGTCACAGGCGTCACAAATGTCACAGGAAGTACAGCCGGGAGAGCGGGACGGTGTCGGCGGGCGTCGACTCGATCGGCTCGCCGTCGAGGGTGACCAGTCCGGTCGCCGCAGTGACGCGGACCGCCCCCATGCGGCTGTTGCGGACCATCGCGCCCGGTCCGATCCCGCGTGTGCCGCGCACCGCGACCCGCCGACGCCGCGTCGTCATCCGGTCCTGCGTCACGGCTGCTTGCGCGACGAACGCGACGGACAACTCCGCGGCGGTCGCCCCGTGCCCGCCGAACTGCGGGCCGTAGACCAGCGGCTCACACCGGTCGGTCGACGCGTTCGGGTCGCCGACCACGCCGTACGCAGGGAAGCCCGCCTTGAGCACGAGGTACGGTTTCGCGCCGAACCGCGCGGCGTCCCACAGCACGATGTCGGCCAGCTTGCCCGGTTCGAGCGTGCCGATCTCGTGCGCCAGGCCGTGTGCGATCGCGGGATTGACCGTGAGCTTGGCGATGTAGCGCAGGACCCTGTCGTTGTCGTGTCTTTCGTGTTCCGCGCCGCGCTCGGCCTTCATCTTGTCGGCGACCGCGAAGGTACGCCGGACCGTCTCCCCGGCGCGGCCCATGCCCTGCGCGTCGGACGAGGTGATCGGGATGACCCCGAGGTCGTGCAGCACGTCCTCGGCGCCCATCGTCCCGGCCCTGATCCGGTCGCGGGCCAGCGCCGCGTCGCCGGGCAGGTCGGTCTTCAGGCCGTGCGCCGAGACGATCATGCCGAAGTGCTCGCCGAGCGCGTCTCGCCCGAACGGCAGCGTGGGATTGGTGGACGAGCCGATCACGTTCGGCTCACCGGCCAACCGCAGCACGTTCGGCACGTGCCCGCCGCCGCAGCCCTCGATGTGGAACGCGTGGATGGTGCGGCCTTCGAGCACGGACAGCGTGTCCTCGACGCCGAGCGACTCGTTCAGTCCGTCCGTGTGCAGCGCGACCTGCACGTCGTACTCCTCGGCGACGCGCAGCGCCGTGTCGAGCGCTCGCGCGTGCGCGCCCATGTCCTCGTGCACCTTGAATCCGGACGCGCCGCCTTCCGCCAGCGCCTCGATCAGCGGCGCCGGATCAGAGGACGAACCCCGCGCCAGGAAACCGATGTTGACCGGCCACGCGTCGAAGGCGTCGAATGCGTGCCGCAGTGCCCACGGCGAGTTCACGCCGACGCCCCACACCGGCCCGAACTCCTGGCCGATGATCGTGGTCACCCCCGAAGCGAGCGAGGCCTCCATGATGCGCGGCGAGAGCAGGTGCACGTGGGTGTCGATCGCTCCGGCCGTCGCGATCATCCCCTCACCCGACACGATGGCCGTGCCGGTGCCGACCACCACGTCCACGCCGTCGAGGGTGTCCGGGTTCCCGGCGCGCCCGATCGCGTGAATCCGGCCGCCGCGCACGCCGATCGACGCCTTGCGGATCCCGAGCACCGCGTCGACGATCACCACGTTGCTGATCACGAGGTCGCAGGTCTGCGCGACCGACGCGGCCTTCAGGTGCATCCCGTCGCGTGCCGTCTTGCCGAACCCGGCGAGGAACTCGTCGCCCGGCGCCTGCGAGTCGTGTTCGACCTCGATGACCAGGTTCGTGTCGCCGAGCCGGATCCGGTCGCCCGCCCGAGCGCCGTGTACGGACACGTAGTCGTGCGCGTCCAGGCTCATCGCAGCTCCATCTCGTAACCCTCCGCCTTCGCGCGGGCGATGGCGGTCTCACGCGCGCCGGGTGCGTCCAGCGGACCGTCCACCAGCCCGGAGAAGCCGATCGCGATGCGCGCACCGCCGATCGGCACCAACGCCACGTCGACGACGGCGCCGGGCTCGAAGCGGGTCGAGGAGCCGGCCGGGATGTTCAGCCGCAGGCCGTAGCCGGCGGCGCGGTCGAAGGCCAGCCGCCGGTTGACCTCGAAGAAGTGGAAATGGCTGGTGACCGAGATCGGGACGTCACCGGTGTTGCGCACGCGAAGCGAAACGGGCTGTCGTTTGTGTTCGTGGCGTGCCTGGCCCTGCGCGTCCTGCGCTTCCTCGCGGGGCAGGATCGCGCCCGGCGCGCGTCCGGCGAGCGAACCCGCGCCCTGGAACGGATCGGTGACGACCGCCAGCCGGGTGCCGTCATCGAAGACCGCCTCGACCTGGATCTCGGTGACGATGTCCGGTACGCCGGGCAGTACTTCCGCAGCCGACAGCACGGTGCGCCCCGCCTCGATCGCCTCAGAGAGCCGTAGGCCGTCGCGCGCCGCCTCGCAGACGGTGTCGGCGATCAGCGCGGTCGACTCCGGCACGTTCAGCAGCAGCCCGCGGGCGAGTCTGGTCCGGGCCAGCTGCGCCGCGTTGAACAGCAGCAGACGGTCTCGTTCCGTCGGCGTGAGGCGCATGCTCATCAGCCAAGCGCATAGCCGCCCCTATCGCAAAGGATCAGCGGGGGTCAAGCTGTGGCCGATTCACCCGTCCGCCTGGCTAGCTGCAAAGGCCTACGGCCGACTGTCACGGCTGTCAGAGGGGATGCTCGGCGAGGTACCGCTTCACGGCGCTCTTGGCCGCCCGGCACAGCCAGGCCTCGACCACCAGTTCCTCCAGCGCGGCGACGTCGATCCGGTCCAGGCGCACCAGCACTGCCGGGTAGCCGCCGAAGTGCGGGATCGTGAAGTACACGTCCGGGTCCGAGGCGAGTACCGCATCCTTGGCGCCGAGGTCGGGCACACGTACGCCGAGGATCGGCCCGTCCGGCGCCGCGTCGCCGAGCTGCTCACGGTCGCGCTTGCCCAGCGGCCGTTCCCAGACGAAGAGCTTGCCGGACTCGCGGTGTTTCACCCGCCAGCCGAGCGATCCCCAACTCGTGCGCTCGAAGGTTTCCGGCAGCCCCAGCGCGATACGCCGCACGTCCTCCCACGTTGCCATGGTCGCCGCCTCTTCGCTCGGTCCCGTTCGACCGAGCCTACGAGATCAGGCCTTGTCGAGCGAGATCGGCGCGGCGTGATCGTGCGGAACCTCACCCGCGGCGCGTTTGCGCTGCTGCACCGCCCACTGGCTGTTCTCCTCCGCGCAGATGGCGATGACCTGCTCCATCAGCGCGCGCTGAGCGGCGGCGTCCCGCTCGTCCTCCGCAACGAGTTGGTAACGCACGACGGCGTGTTCGATGGCCACTCGCGTCCGGCTGGCACGCACCCAGTTCTCGTTGGGCCCGAACACCTGCCTGAATCCGGTCAGGAACAGGGTGACTGCCGCGATCGTCGCGGTGACGACCGCGGACGCGTGCAGCGCGGCCACGACGACGGTCGCCGCAGTCGTCAGCAGGACCGTGATCTCGCCGGCCTGGTGGAAGAAGCGGGCACGGCTTCCGGTGCGTTTGTACCAGGCCAGCTGCCGCAGCGCGTAGCTCAGCGCGGGGTCGCTCTTCGAGGTCTGAGTGGGAATCGTGGCCACGGCGTCAAGTGTGGCTGAAGTCTCGCGTCGGTCCCACGGTCTCGGGTGGATCCGAATGTCCGCCCGCTGTCAGAACAGGTAGCCGAGCAGGTCGACGGTGCCCGGATTCCAGGGTTCTTCGTTGAGCGTCTTCACCATCAACTCGGCTACGGGCCGTTCGGCGAGGCCGATGCCTTCGTGCTCGTTCACCATGAGCCATCTCACCACGGCCGGGGCCTGGCGGTACCCGGCTGCCAGATAGAGCCGCGGATCGTCCGCGAACAGGAGCACGGCATCGAGCGCACAGCGGCGGCCGAGTTGCTCGATCTCCTCAAGCAGGCGGCGCGCGTGCCCATGGGAGCGGGCCGAGGCCACGACACACAGGTCGACGATGCCGAAGATCCGCAGCACCGAGCCCCCGTTGTTGATCACGCGATGGTCAACGGCCATGTGCGCCACCAGCCGCCCGCCGCTGCGCCCCAGGTATCGGAAGTGCGGCACTTGCTTGAAGTAGCTGCGAGCCGGATACCCCGGGAAGCATTCGTCGAGAACCGCGTGGATCTCTCTGCGCATCGTGGGAGTGATCGCATACTCGGCGTGCATTTCGATGTCCATCTGATCCCCAAGACTCGATGCAGCGGCATTGTCGGGC
>NZ_DASYZI010000024.1:0-3667 GCF_035946395.1 Actinocrinis sp. | reverse complement strand
CGCCGCCATCGCCCTGCAAGCCTTTCTGGCCGCCTGGCTCGGCCTCACCCTCGGCGCAAAGGCCGGCGAGCGCCTGCGTGAGAACGCCGAACGCCTCGCCGCACTCGCCCTGGCAGCCCTCGGCGCCTACCTGATCATCGCTCGCATGGCCCACCGCTGACCCAGTACGACAAATCACAAATGGTCGTAGACGTCAGCCCTACCAGCGAACGGCCCTGGTGATCCGCAGTGGGTCCTCGTCCTCGTCCTCGGTTTCCGGCGCCCGCGCCGACGACCCTGGCCGCACTCGCAGCAGGCAGCACACCACGCAGGCCAGACCGACCAGGGGCCCAAGATCGTCAGAGCGTGAGCCGGTCGGGCGTCAGCCGCAGGGACCGGTATGCCGGTTCTCCTCGGCAAGATGGGTGAACGGGACAGGGCAGCAGGTGATGCCTGCGCAAACGGTCAGGTCGTCGCAGCCAGCCTCTACGGCCGCGGCCAGGGCGGTGCGGATGGCGGTCAGGTCGGCGATCTTCGCGTCGACCTCGGCGAGCTTGGCCTGTGCGCGCTGTTGTAGGCCGGGAACCGGGCGGCCGTGGCGATGACGTCCGGTCTCCAGCAGTTCGGCGACCTCGTCCAGGGTAAAGCCGAGCCGCTGCGCGGCCTTGATCACCCGCAGCACTGTAACCGCCTGGTCGTCGTAGAGGCGGTGCCCGCCCGGGCTGCGGCCGGGCTCCGGGAGCAGACCGCGTCGCTCGTAGTAGCGCATGGTCTGGATGTTCACCCCGGCCGCCTCGGCAACCTGCCCGGTGCGCAGGCCCTCACTCACTGCGGCCCGCCAGCCGCCGCGACAGCCCGCCGTTCCAGAGAGTCCAGGACAGCCACGTGTACCGCGTCCACGGTGACGTCCAGTACGACGGCGTCCCGGCCCGCAGCGACGGTGAAGTCGAAGAACGAGCAGCAGCCGCTCTCCCGCTGCGCAAGGTCGCGCACCCGTTCCTCGGTGCCATCTCCGCCAGTGAGCTCCAGGCGTAACCGCAAGGGTCCGGGCCGTGACGTCCGCTCCAGCCGCTCGGTGATCAGCGCGTCCCATTCCGCGACCCGCAGCGGCCGCTGCTCGGTAGGCAGCGAGCACGAGGCCGACACCCAGTCCAGAACGCTCATCCTGATCACTCTGATCACTCCGTCATCGTCACGCCTTCAGGCAGGGACGTCTTCGACGGTAAACCCGTACCTAGGTACCGGATGCAAGCAGCATGCGGCTTCGTCGCTCAGTTGGCGCACGAACATCAGCGGCATCCTGGTCATCTGCTACGGCAGCTCGCACGCCGACGCTGATCGGTACCGACGCCTATCTCATGCGGCGTACTGCGCAACCGCTCAAGAGCACTTAATAGCTGCTATATCGACACCGTCGTCGCAGCGAATCGTGCGTTTGCCACCACCACGCTCAAGCAAGCATGGCGACTCGACCTCACGTCCCGGCTCCCGAGCATCTGCGCCAAGACCCTGATAGTCCGCGGCGAGAACGATGCGCCAGTACGATGCTTGACGTAAGACGATTACTGAATGGCGTCGCCGACAGCGGGTACGTCGAGATCGCCGGCGCCGGACACTCTCCGATGGTCGACAGCCCAGACCGATTCGCCACGATACTTCGCGACTTCCTGCTTGAGCCGCCGCCGTCGGATGGGCGTCCCTACGCGGCCGATTCATTCCCGCATAGCGCGGGTCGGAGCGCCCGGCCACCTAGCCACATCGTGCCTCAGACACACCGACGCGTTGTTCACGTACACGACCTACGTACACACGAGCGGAAAACCTGACAGGGGCGCGTGACGCGCTCGGCTGCAAGCACTCAGCTTTAAAGAAGATCCAAAAAGCGATTGTGACATTTGTGATACCGCTGGTGTCACGCGGTCTCGCGACGTCACATAGTTGAGAAAGTCCCAGACTCCCCACCTGCGGGGATACATTGGTTGAAATGCGCGCTCGGAGGGATTCGAACCCCCAACCTTTTGATCCGTAGTCAAATGCTCTATCCATTGAGCTACGAGCGCTGGGCGCTGCCATCGGGGATTTGGGTCCACGGCTGGCCGACCCGTTGAGTGTACATGGTGCGGGGGGTGGGTCAGCAAACCGTTAGTCCGAGGGCGAGGAGGACGGCACTAGCGATCGCCGGTGGGGGTGGTGTACGTCGAGTGTGCGTTGAGTGCGTGCTGAGTGCACGTTGCGGAAGTAGGTGGTGCAGGGGATGGGGCGTGTAGGGGCCTCGGTTGGCTAGTTGCCTGCGGTGGGGGCTGTTGGGGAAAAGCAGTTGCGGGGTGAGGGGGCACGCGTCAGACTCGGGGCGTTGCGCGGCGGGGTTGGTGCCTCGCGGTCGTTCGTAGCGGATTGTGGTGGCTCGCGGTGCTTGGCGTCGCGTGCTGCGGAAGCGGAGGAGGTGGCTTGTGTCCAAGGTCGTTGTTCTGGGCTCGGCCCTGTTTTGTCCTGCCGCTTCGCTTTGGTTCTGAGCTGCGCAGTTTGAGGGTTTAGGCGCCAGCATGAGCGTTTGATTTTTTTGGGCTGCTCATTGCTTTTTTGCTGCGCGCGGCTGCTCCGGTGAAGCGGAAATCGTTCTTTCGCTTTGTTTGGAGACTTTTCAGTGCGCATGCGGTCGTTCGACTTTGATGGTGATTCTTACGACGCGAGCTCCTCTGGTGGCTCGCCTAGACGGGGGAAGCGCAAGTGGCGCTTCGACGAGGACGCTGAGGCTGGCAGGCCGGTGATGCGGCGGGGGCGGCTTACCGATCTGGAGCGGGCGCGGTTGGCAGTTGCTCGCTCGGAGGCCGATGACGGGCTGCCGCTGCCGGACGGCGCTGATCGCTGGTCTACCTGGGGGCAGGGGGAGCTTGGGCCGGAGCCTTATCCCTCGTGGGTGATTACCGAGGAGGGCGCCGTCGACATGTGGTTGGGCGTGGTGAAGACGGGCAAGGAGGCCGAGGTTCACCTCATCGAGCGGACAGTGCCGGGAACTGCACGGCACGTTTTGCTCGCTGAGAAGCGATATCGCAGCGCGGAGCATCGGCTCTTTCATCGTGACGCCGGGTACCTTGAGGGGCGGCGGGTCAAGGAGTCGCGGGTGGAGCGCGCGATTACGAACCGGACCGCGTTCGGGCTCAAGCTGATCGCTGAGCAGTGGGCGGCGGCGGAGTTTTCCGCGTTGTGCGGGTTGTGGGCGGCGGGGGCTCCGGTTCCGTATCCGATGGAGCGGGTCGGGACTGATTTGCTGCTTGAGTTCATCGGGGACGCCGACGGGGGCGCCGCGCCCCGGTTGGCGCAGGTACGGCCGGACGGTGACGAACTGCTTGACCTATGGGAGCAGTTGGTTGACGGGCTGGCCTCGCTCGCGCGGGCCGGGTTCACGCACGGCGACTTGTCGGCGTACAACGTGCTGGTTCACGACGGGCGGCTCGTGCTGATCGATCTGCCGCAGGTGGTCGATGTCGTGGTCAATCCGCGGGGCGCGCAGTTGCTGGAGCGGGACGTGCAGAACATTTCTGGCTGGTTCGCGGCTCGGGGGTTGGTCGCGGCAGACAAGCGGCGTGAGGAGTTGCTGGATTTGCTGCGGTCGGAGGCAGGGCTGGCTAAGGGTGTCTAGGGGAATCTAGGAGGAATGGAAGAGTCGGGCATAGAGAGACAGAGGGGG